>NZ_CM001837.1:313433-532308 GCF_000355805.1 Dokdonia sp. PRO95 | reverse complement strand
TACGTTCCGTCTGCATTATCTGTAATGTCAGCTTTAGCTACGGTGATTGTTGCACCTGCTTCATTTGTGAATGTAACGTTTCCGTCAGTTTCATCAGAGATTGTAGTAACTGTTTCTGCAATTGTAAAAGCTGTTGCGTCTTCTGCGTTATAGGTAGCAATGGTGTTTGTAACTGCCGCTGTGTTTAAGTCAGTAACGTCTGTTATTGTTTCATCAATAACTTGATCGTTTCCTTCCTCATCTGTATAGGTTGCAATTGTTTTCACGGAAGTGGCAGTGTTATCATCAGAAATTGAAGTTATAGTTTCTTCAATGTTAGAAACAGTGCCATCGGCTTCTGTTATGGTAGCTATTACTTGTCCGTCATTGACATCAGCAATTACAATACCGTTTGTGTTAATGGTAACGTCTGATCCATCATTGTTTGTGAACGTGTATGTTCCGTCAGTATTATCTGTGATATCTGACTTAGCTACTGTTTGTGGATCTCCATTTTCATCAGTATATGTGATTAAACCGTCCATTGCGTCTGCAAAGGTTGTTACAGTTTCATTAATATCTGTTGCATTTCCTGCCGCGTCAGTAACCGTTGCAATTGTATTACCTGCCACAGTATTTGTGATATTAAAGCCGTTAGTGTCAATTACTGTGGTTATTCCAGTTTCATCGGTATAACCATAAGTTCCATTGCCATTATCAACTAGCGTTGATACAGAAGTATCTGCGATGGTCGTTGTTGTTCCGCTTGCGTCTGTGAAATCATATGTTCCGTCTCCATTATCTACGAGCGCTACTGTTCCAGCTGCCGCGTTTATTTCGTCTATGGCATCTTGCACGTTTGTTGCTACTAGTCCTGACGTTGTATTGTCATAAGGATTTGCAGAAGCGTTTGTGTCGATTACTTGTGTTGCTCCTGTTTCATCTGTGTAGGTGTATGTTCCGTCTGCGTTGTTAACGAGTGTCGAGATAGACGTATCTGCGATAGTCGTTGTAGTTCCGCTTGCGTCTGTGAAATCATACGTTCCGTTACCATTATCTACGAGCGCTACTGTTCCTGCTGCTGCGTTGATTTCGTCAATAGCGTCTTGCACGTTTGCTGCTACTAGCCCAGATGTTGAATTGTCATAAGGATTTGCAGAAGCGTTTGTGTCGATTATTTGTGTTGCTCCTGTTTCATCTGTGTAGGTGTATGTTCCGTCTGCGTTGTCAACGAGTGTAGAGATAGAGGTGTCTGCGATAGTTGTTGTCGTACCACTTGCGTCTGTGAAATCATACGTTCCGTCACCGTTATCTACGAGCGCTACTGTTCCTGCTGCTGCGTTGATTTCGTCAATAGCGTCTTGCACATTAGTTGCTACGAGTCCTGACGTTGTATTGTCATAAGGATTTGCAGAAGCGTTTGTGTCGATTACTTGTGTTGCTCCTGTTTCATCTGTGTAGGTGTATGTTCCATCTGCGTTGTCAACGAGTGTGGAGATAGACGTGTCTGCTATAGTTGTTGTCGTTCCGCTTGCGTCTGTGAAATCGTAAGTTCCATCGCCGTTATCTACTAGCGCTACCGTTCCAGCTGCTGCGTTTATTTCGTCTATGGCATCTTGCACATTAGTTGCTGCTAACCCAGAAGTTGTATTGTCATAAGGATTTGCAGAAGCGTTTGTGTCGATTACTTGAGTTGCTCCTGTTTCATCTGTGTAGGTGTATGTTCCGTCTGCGTTGTCAACAAGTGTCGAGATAGACGTATCTGCGATAGTTGTTGTCGTTCCGCTTGCGTCTGTGAAGTCGTACGTTCCATCGCCGTTATCTACGAGCGCTACTGTTCCTGCTGCAGCGTTGATTTCATCAATAGCTTCTTGCACGTTTGTTGCTACTAATCCAGAAGTTGTATTATCATAAGGATTAGCAGAAGCGTTTGTGTCGATTACTTGAGTCGCTCCTGTTTCATCTGTGTAGGTGTATGTTCCGTCTGCGTTGTCAACGAGTGTAGATAGTGATGTGTCAGCAATCGTGGTTTCGTTACCAAATACGTCAGTAAAAGTATAAGTGCCATCTCCATTGTCTACTAAAGTTACATTAACAGCACTTAAAGCTCCTGTAATTTCATCGATAGCATCCTGCACATTCGTAGCTGTTAGTCCAGATGCTGTGTTGTCATACGGATTTGCAGAGGCGTTTGTATCGATTAATTGAGTCGCCCCAGTTTCATCAGTGTAAGTATAAGTTCCATCTCCGTTATCAACCAATGTCGAAATAGATGTGTCTGTAATTGTTGTTGTAGTTCCGCTTGCGTCTGTGAAATCGTAAGTTCCATCGCCGTTATCAACGAGTGCAACTGTACCTACTGCGGCATTGATTTCTTCTATTGCTTCTTGTACGGTATCTGAGGAAAGTCCGGTGCCATTATTTTCAAAAATATTACCAGATGCAGTCGTATCAATTATTTGTGTTGCCCCAGTTTCATCTGTATACGTGTATGTTCCGTCTCCATTATCTACTAAAGTAGAAATCGAAGTATCTGCAATAGTAGTTGTGGTTCCGCTTGGGTCTGTAAAATTATAAGTTCCATCACCGTTGTCAATAATGGATACGTTTTCTATAGATGTATTGATTTCGTCTATGGCATCTTGTACGTTTGTCCCTACAAGTCCAGAGTTTGAGTTGTCGTACGGATTAGAAGAAGCCTGGGTGTTAATAATTTGAGAGTTTCCACTAGCATCTGTATAGGTGTATGTTCCATCATTATTATCAACAATCATTGACGCTATCTGGCATAAACTCTGCCAGTTTGCTCCTGTGTATTGGAAAAAGCAATTTTCATCAGTATTGAATACTAGAGCTCCAGAAAGTGGAGTGATAGCATTCATTTGACTTGTACTTATTCTTGTGGCAACTAACACCTTGCTGGTGCTCTCAAGTTCAAGAAGAGAAGAGCCATCAATTGTATTTGGATTGTCACCTATCTTTACCTGACCGAAGGCAGATAAGGATACTAATAAAAAGCTTGAAAGGATTAGTAATTTTTTCATTTGAGGTGTAATTAAATAGGGTAATTATATTTTAAGTTGGGATAAGCTATTTTGAACCTTTTTTAGTTAAAAATACCCATGTTAAGTCGGTCTAACTAGTTCTAAAATAAACTTTTTTTCGCCCTTAATTTTTGAAGGGAATTATGTGTGTTGATAATCAGTCTGTTCCGGATGAAGTGTATTTTTTTATCGATGAAATACATTTTTGCAGCAAATGTTGATGTGAAAATTTTTTTTGCATTTTTCTTGCAGGTATTCAAAAAAAAAGTATTTTTGCCTCGCTTTAATATCAAACAGATTTGATGTTAATACCTTTTGAAGCTTAGCTTCAATAAACGCGGGAGTAGCTCAGTTGGTAGAGCGTCAGCCTTCCAAGCTGAATGTCGCCAGTTCGAACCTGGTCTCCCGCTCCAATAGAAAAGGCTCTACATTAATGTAGAGCCTTTTTTTTTGGATTTAAATCACTACGCTATGTATATACGAGATTTAAACGTATTAGGATCTGTGGGTTATAAGAGGATGTTTTCGCGAAAGCGTAATTCTTAGAAAGTGAGAAGTGTATTTGTATCTATCTCGTAGGGAGTTTTGTTTTGTTCAAATATTCTAGCCGAAAGAGTTCCCTCTAAAATAATTTTTTTTCCTTCTACTCTTACCCAGCTTCCTTCTCTTAAACCTATCACGGGTACTGTATTATAAGCGTGATATTCTTTTATTCTAGTTTCTCTAGTCTCTCCCATGTGGGTAGAGTTTGTGTCTGGATCTAAATAATGCGGATTGATATTAAAAGGAACCATCCCTAGTGTCTTAAAGCTAGGAGGGTAGATTATGGGCATGTCATTTGTAGTTTGCATCGTAAGTCCACAAATATTACTTCCAGCACTAGTCCCTAAGTATGGAGTGCCTTTAAGTAATACTTCTCTGAGTGGTTGCATCACCGCATTTTTATATAGCTGGTTTACTAAAACAAATGTATTCCCACCACCTGTAAAAATTCCTTGGGCAACCTTTATAGCTTCTGCAGCGTCTTTATAAGTATGAATCCCTATTACCTTCTTATTGATTTTTGAGAATGCTTTCTGAGCAATGGCTGTATAATCGTCATGAGTTATGCCTCCTGGTCGTGCGTATGGGATAAATAATATCTCATCGACACCGGTATATAGTTTTTTAAGGGTAGGGAGTAAATATTCTAGATAAGCACTGCCATGAATAGTGGAGGTGCTTGCTATGATAAGGTTTTTAGACATTGTAAAGCTTTGGGTAAAAATACAAACTAGTGATCATGTGATTGCCAATTAACAAAATTTTAGAGCTGTATTGATTGTTTTTTGGGGTAGTTACAGTTTTCTTTGAAAAGACTAACTGATTGTAAATGAGATTCTTTTTGCTGGTAATGTTTATGTATGGCACCATTTTAAATGGTCAAGAATCTCGTGAAATTACGGGGAAGTTACTTAATATAAAGGATGATGTAGGGCAAGTGACAGTAGCCAATATCACAACAAAAAAAGCAACCATCACTAGTGCTAATGGCACATTCAATATTGAGGTACGCAAAGGAGATACACTAATAATTAAAGCACTGCAGTTTAAAACAGAACGACTAACGGTTACTAATAAGATATATGATAGTGGGTTAATTGAAGTGTTTATGACTCCTGATGTGAGCGAACTACAAACGGTTCAATTATCAAATAATGGGCTATCAGGTAATATTAAGAAAGATGCAAAGGAAGTAAAACTTGTTGTTAGACCTAAGGCGCTTGGTGCTAAGAGAAAGCCCATTGCCGTCGAATATCGCAGATTGCATACAGCAACATCAAAACCGCCAGATCAGGTAGGTAGGCAAAATTTTAGGTTAGATGTTTCATTAGATGGAATTCTCAATAAGCTTTCTGGAAAGACTAAACGTCTTAAAAGAGCGGTTGAGATTATGGAATATCAAAAAAGGGTTGATCAACTGAGAAACTATTATGCAGATGCTGTTTTTACTAGTTCGCTACAAATACCAGAAGAATACATTGATGATTTTACTTTTTGGGTGCTTAAAGATGACGAGCAGTTAAAAGATGTTGATTTAAAAAATAAGCTCAGTACGCTGGAGTATTTACTGTCTAAGCAAAAAGAATATAAGATTTTGCTCCTAGCACAAGGTGCGCAACTTAAAGGGAATTAATGAAAAGACTATTACTACTTATAATATCTACTGTTGCCTTTTCGGGATTAGGTCAAGAAACAATAACCCTTACCGGTACCGTTCTTAACGATACGATAGGCGTCAGTCAACTCAATATTGTCAATCTTACGCTTAAAAGAGGGGCTACCACAAATGCAAATGGAGTTTTTGAAATTCCCGTAAGAGTACATGACACGCTCAATATTAGTGCTGTACAATATGAGAGTAGACAGATTGTTGTGACTCCAGTAATATATGGTAGAGGCAAGATTTCCTTTTACTTAGAACCCAAGGTGAATGAACTAGACGAGGTTGTTGTGAGTAATATAACCTTAAGTGGCGATTTAGCTAAAGATTTAAGTACTGTTCCTTTGCAAGTTTTTATAGATCCTAGAGACTTAGGTATTCCAGCAAATGCTAGACCTACCATGACTGCCGAAGAACGCAGGTATTATGGAGCAACAGGAGGTGCAGGCCCACTAGGGTCGCTTATAAATGCGATAAGTGGTCGCACAAAAATGCTCAAAAATCAGCTGAAGATTTCAAAATTCAGAGCCTTAGTGGAAGGCAGTAGAGATAACTTTAATGACAGTATGTACATCAAGTCACTCAATATTCCTGATGAGCTTATTTTAGATTTTGTTTATTATGTTTTTGAGGATGAGCGAGCAGAGGCAATAGCAAACGAAGGTAATACTTTGGGGTTGCTAGACTTTATGCTCACAAAATCTCCCGTATATTTGAAACTAAAAGCCGCCGAAGGCACCTTACCTACAAATGATAAGAACAATGAATAAATATCTACTACTAGCACTGTTATTTGTGAGTGCGCTCACGGCGATGAGTCAGGAGGCCATTATGCTAGAGGGGCAAGTTCTTAATGACACTATAGATAAGGCAAATCTTACGATTGTAAACCTTTCCTTAAAACGTGGAACTATAACTTCTAGTAATGGGCAATTTGCTATAGAAGCTCGCCTTAATGATACTATTAATATAAGCGCTGTGCAATACGAGCCCAGACAATTTGTTGTGAATGAGACCATGTATAATCGAGGTAGGATCACCTTATATCTTATCCCTAAAATCACAGAGTTAGATCAAGTAAACATAAGTAATATAGACCTCACAGGAGATATTACTAAAGATATAGGAAGCACAACTTATGAGCCTAAAATCACACCTACAGATCTAGGTATTCCGGAGAATACTGCACCACCTCGCACTGTTGAAGAACGTCGCTATCATACAGCTATATCTAGTGGTGGAGGTATACCTATAGATGGACTCATAAACTCCATTACCGGTAGATTAAAGATGCTCAAAAAGCATATTGAAGTTTCTAGATTTGAAAAATTGGTTCAAGAAAGCAGGTATGCGTTTTCAGATAGTATTTATATGAATGAGCTCAATATTGAGAAAGAATATATAGAAGATTTTGTTTATTATACTTTTGAAGACCCTAAAGCAAAGGAGCTGGTTGATGCAAATAATGCATTAGGTTTGCTGGATTTTATGATTGAAAAATCTGCAGCATATAGATCTTTGATGAATAAAAATTAAGCTGTGGCATATTTGTTGAAAACGAATAAGTATGCTTTCGCGAAAGCGTAACACATCCATTAATCTCACTATGAAAAAAATCATTCTACTTCTAGTTGTTGCACCTTTAATTATGGCAGCATCAATCCATAAGTACTATCTAAGCGTTACAGACCTTAATTATAATGTTGAGGCACAATCTATCCAGATAATCACTCGATTGTTTTATGACGATCTAGAAGCGGTAATTCAAGAGCGTTATGACACCGATGTTGTTGTTGATGCGGCATCAGATCAAGAAGAGCTTGATAAGTATCTCGTAAAATACTTTCAAAAAAAGATGCTTATTACTGTAAACGGAGAGCAACGCGAGATGAATTTTGTGGGTAAAAAGTATGAGGACGACTACGTAGTTTGTTATTTAGAAGTGCTTGATGTTACGGCAATAAATACGTTTGAAATTGAGAGCACATTACTGATGGATGTATTTCCAGATCAGAAAAATATGGTTCATACCACCATAGCTGGAAAAAAGAAAAGCTTTCTACTCACTGCGGCAAATGCTAAAGGCTTGTTAAAATTTACCAAATAAAGACTTAACCCCTTTATTGTTTGGCTATTTTTAAGCGATAAAACAAATTCAACAAACTTATGATTCGTTACACGTATATGCTGCTCGCGGCATTTTTACTTCTAGGACAAGCGCTTTTGCTCAAGAAGAACAAACACAAGAGCGTCCTATGGGACACGAAAACACAAACAGGTTTAGACAGCTTTACAATGAGATGTCTACTCCTAATGAGTATAGAACTGCTTCTGGTGCGCCTGGTCACGCGTACTACCAGAACACTGCAGACTATAAAATGTCTATTAACCTTAATGATGACACACAGATTATCAATGGTTCTGAGACTATTACCTACACAAATAACTCACCAGACGATCTTGAGTACTTATGGGTACAACTTGATCAAAACGTGAGAGAAAAAGACTCTCCAGCAAAAGAAAAAAATGGAGGAGGAGTAGGAGCTGTATCTCAGCCAGGTTCTTTTGTAGGTTCTTTTATGAAAAGTGAGCCTTTTGACGGAGGTTTTAAAATTCAAGAGGTAAAGGCAAACGGTCGTGACTTAAAGCACACTATTAACTGGACCATGATGCGTATTGATATGCCACAACCACTTAAGGCTGGAGATACTTACACATTTTCTATAAAATGGAGTTACCTTGTTCCTGAGCACACAGTAGATCGTGCTCGTTCTGGATATGAAACATATGCAGACGGTAATAAAGGATACATTATTGCTCAGTTTTTCCCAAGAATGGCAGTGTATAATGATGTAGAAGGATGGCAGAACTACCAGTTCTGGGGTAATGGAGAATTTGCATTACCATTTGGTGATTACGAAGTAGACATTACAGTTCCTAAAGATCACTTACTCGATGGTACAGGTGAGATCACAAACTTAAAAGAAGTTTACAGCAAAGAAGAAATGAAGCGCTGGGAGCAGGCAAAGAAGTCTTATGACAAGCCTGTGATTATCCGTACACAAGCAGAGGCAGAGAAGCTTGCTGCAGGAAATGTAAAAGCAACTCAAACTTGGAAGCTTAAAGCTCAAAATGTTCGTGATTTTGCATTTACGTCTTCTCGTCGCTATATCATGGATGCTCAAGCAGTAAAATTTCCAGAGCGTGATGTAATGGCAATTTCTATCTACCCTCCAGAAGGAAACCCATTATGGGAAGAGTACTCTACTAAGGCGATTGTACAAACACTTGATACATATTCAAAATATACATTTAACTACCCTTACCCTAAAGCGATCTCAGTACACGCAAAAGGACAAGGAATGGAGTACCCTATGATTTGCTGGAACTATGGACGTCCTAATGAGGATGGAACTTATAGTGACAGAACAAAATTCGGGATGATCTCTGTAATCATACACGAGGTAGGTCACAACTACTTTCCTATGATTGTAAACAGTGATGAGCGCCAGTGGGGATGGATGGATGAAGGTCTAGATACCTTTATGCAGTTTCTTACAGAGCAAGAATTTGGACAGAACTTCCCAGAAGCAATTAAAGGAAATGACGCATACCCATCTAGACGAGGGGCGCCATCAAAAATTGTAGGATACATGAAGGGAAATCAAGAATATATTGCACCTATCATGTCTAACCCAGAAAATGCTTTCAACCTTGGTGCAAATGCATATGGTAAGCCAGCAACGGCTTTAAATATACTTCGTGAGACAGTAATGGGGCATGAGCTTTTTGACCATGCATTTAAAACGTACGCTCAGAGATGGATGTTTAAACACCCAAGTCCAGAAGATTTCTTCCGTACTATGGAAGATGCATCTGCAGTAGATCTTGACTGGTTCTGGAGAGGATGGTTCTATAGCACAGAAGCTGTAGATATTGGTCTCAAAGAAGTAAAGCAATACTACGTTACAGATAATGTGACCACGGCTGGTAAAGAATTACTTGCTCGTTACGGTGTTACAGATCCTAGCGCTATTGAAGCTATCTATGTAGTAGATGAAGATAGCCCAGAGTTTACAGAAGATATGAGAGGTAGAGATATTTTAGAATCTTCGGCTACACTTAAGGAATATCTTATGGACAACTTTACTCCAGAAGAGCGTGCAAAAATCAACACACCTAAGTTTTTATATAAAGTTGTTTTTGAAAAGCCAGGAGGAATCCCAATGCCTATCATCGTAGAGTATGAATATGCAGACGGAACTAAGAAAAAAGTTACGTATCCAGCTCAAGTATGGAGAAAGAATGATGCAGAAGTAAGTAAAGCAATCGCATCAGATAAGGAAATCGTTAAGATTACTGTAGATCCAGATCTTGAAACAGCAGATATTGATACTGATAACAACAGCTGGCCAAAAGCAAAAAAGCTAGGTGAGTTTGATAAGTTCAAAAATCAAAATAAAGGATAATACTAGTTTCGCTTTCGCGAAAAAGTGAAAAACTGCTTCTCCATCGAGAAGCAGTTTTTTTTTGCTCTTATTTAATTAGCTTGTGATTACTTAAGCTATATCTATTCAAAACCTAGCACATCACTTGCCGAAATTAATTGCACGAGAGCGTCAATCTTATCTTGTATTTTTTTAAAAAACAAATGTTGTTCCCGCTCTCCTGCAGTATTTAAAAACTTACTCTGCTGTAATTGCTCTTTGATATATAAATGAGCTTGTTCGCAGGTTTTTGTGTCAGAGGTTTCAAAGTAGCTTAAAAAAGTAAAGGGAACATAAAAAGCCTTCTTGTAAGGTGTGTCTATTAATACAGTGTTGTTCATAAGTAACAATTCGTTATGATAGATTTTTAGATCACTGTCTTTTTTACTTACTTCTGTAGATATGCTTTGTAGTAATTCTGATAGGTGGTTGCATAATGATGTGGCCGTTTCTATACTGAGCATGCCTGCTTGGTAATAGAATAGTATTTGTTTAAGCGTACTATTAAAAGTAGTTGTATCCCAGATTTCAGTCTTCGGAATACCTTTATATAAATCACCAAGTTTCTTGGCTGCTTCAATCACAGATAATGGAATTTTATAAGCCTCAAAGGAAATCCGTTTTTCTGAAGACGATAGTAAACGAAGCCAGACATATATTTTAAAACGCGTGAGTAAATTTCCCGCAAGGGTATGAAAAATAGGAATATCCTTAGCCGAATAATAAAGAGTAACGTCTTTTGAGGAGGTTAAGGAAGCCACAGAAATTGAAGAGCTATTAAAATAGTGTTCTAGATCTGTTGGCGTTTTAATTTGTTGCGTTTTTCTCATAGCAACAATATTGTTTAACCCATCTTCTTTAAGAACATCTAGCGAGCAATTAAAATAAGACGCTAGTTGCACGCTTTCCTCTAGAGAAAGCTTGCTTTTACCGCTAGTTCTCCTATGAGCAGCATCATAACTGATATCAAGCGCAGTGGCTATAGCATCATTTATTGAACTATCGGAGGGCAGTAAGGCATTAATATGTTTGATAAGCTTAGCTTGCATGATTTGTGATTTTCACAAAAATATATGCATAAATACTTAAAACACACCATTCATGGTGTGAAAAGTACAATAGATTTACAGTGGTAATTAAAAAATACTGCTATGGAAATATTTGCAAAGGGAACCGTTATTGTTTTATTATTCATGATGACAAGTTGTGCATCATACAGCCCTAGAATGATTAATAAGGCAAAGCATAAGATAGATGCAGCATCGATATCTTTGTTAAGTGGTACTTATGATATGCACGTCTTACAACGATACGGTCGCAAGGGCGATGTTCAAGAGCCTTATGAGGGCGGTTATTACAAAGCCTTTAGGCATCTTGAGGTAGATGATAAGGAATATGATAGTTTGTCTAATTATACGATTACCTTAAAGCTAGTAAATGATAAAAACTTAAAGGCAGTTCTTTTAAAAGATGGTAATCCAGTAGATACTACAGTGATTGCAGGTAGGTTAAAAGGAAATGGATTATTTCATTTTAAAGGTGAAAACCTTGACTGCACTGGCATTCCATATATACTGGGTGGGTGTACAGCTAGTAAAACACGAATAGGACTTACTAAAGAAGGTAATCTTCTTGTAAATTATGCATATTCCTCAGAAGGTGCGTTGTTGCTCATTTTTGGGGCAGGAGTCTCATATAATACGGTTCATAGTTTTTCTAGAATCAGATAATCTAGCGTTATGAGAATTGTAAAAATCATACATACAACACTGGTAGTTTTTTTGTTTGTAGTGGGTAGGAGTATTTCGCAAGCTTCTTTACCAGAAGAGGGTAGTCTGGGAGCTCACATAAGCCTCTCGGTAGGTGCATATGTTCCTATATCAAATCTTAAGAAAGCAATTAACACAAGCTCTTATTTAAGTATTACAGGAGGCATTAAGCTTAATGATAAATGGCGATTAGACCCGTCGCTTACCCTATTTTTTCCTCAATCTAATGAGCGTGTTTTTATTATGGCGGGTGACAGTGTTGTTAAAGGACGAATAAATTCATTAAGTGGTCATCTAGGCGCTTTTATAAATCGAGTTGAAAGAATAGATAGCCGTACGTTTATAGAAGCTCGTGTGGGAACGGGTTTTAGTTTCTTGCAAACGGATACTATGAAACCGGATGTGCCAGAAGATAGTGACGATAACTTTTATGGCAGTGAGACTATATTTTTAAGTGCAGGACTAGGAATCACAGTTTTTGCCTTTGAGCACAGCTATATAGGTCTAATGATGAATTATTACTTTACACCTTATAATTTATTTTCTCAAAATTTTAATAGCTCCTTTGGTAATCAAGCTATGAGTATTGGTGTTACGTATGGCTTGTGATTTTATTTTGAGGGCTTTTTGTTGTGATGCTAAGTGATTCTGAGATTTCTAAAAAGAAGAGTAAGCTACTATCCTCTCTTTAATTCTATAAGTATAATATTTACATCAAGAAGCGATTTAGTATATATCTGTTGTAGTTGTTCTACATATTTTTGAGCAGTTTCAATAGTTCCTGAAGGAGTAGTGTGTTTCTCTATTTGCTGTAAGATATATCCTTGTTGAGTCATTCCGAGGTTCATAAAACTAGATTTAATCTTATGAGCAAGGCCACTAGCTCTTTGATAAAAACCTCTTTCCATACATGTAATAAGGCTCTTGTAATCGCTTGGGGTATCTGCTATAAATACTTCTAGTAATGATATGATGAATTCTTCATCATTGTCAAACGTTTCTCTCAACTTACTCATATTCACCACACTGCTTAAGGACTTGTCGCTTGTTGTAGATGATTCTAAATCATACAAATCTTCGTTAGAGATGAGCCAATAAAGCACTTCTTTAAGAGCATCTTCCTCAAGTGGTTTTGTAAGGTAAAAGTCAATGCCTGCTTTGATTGCTTCTTTTCTTGATTCTGGAAAAACATCGGCAGAGCAGATGACTATGGGTGTCTTTTTTAGAGCATATTTTCTTGATTCTCTAATCGCAGATATTGCTTCTATGCCGCCTAGAATAGGCATATGCATGTCCATAAGGATGAGGTTGTAATATCCCTTTGGAGCATTTTTATATATTTCTACAGCTTCTTGTCCATTTGAAGCCATAGCGACATCAATCCCTAACCTATTAAGAAGTTGAGAAATGTAAAACTGATTCATGGTATTGTCTTCTGCAACGAGCACTTTTAGGCCTTGAAGTTGCTTGTCATTTGAGGTGCGTGTCTTTACGGTTTCCTCAGTGCTTTGCAATTTACTTTTAAGAAGTGGTATTGTAAAACAAAAACTAGAACCCACGCCAAGTGTGCTACTAGCCGTTAATGTACCATGTTGTAGATTTATAAGTTCTTTGGTGATAGCAAGGCCTAATCCAGTGCCGCCTACTTTGGAATTTTCAGTTTCTTCCACTTGATAGAAACTGTCAAATATGCTATTAATTTTATCTTCAGATATGCCAATTCCTGTATCCTTTACCTCAAAGCTTATATCGATATTTTCTTCATCTGTAGCGATTGCATTTACAATAATTTCGATCTTTCCTTCATTTGTAAACTTTATGGCATTACCTATAAGGTTAGTGAGAATCTGGTTGATTCTAAATTGATCACCTATGACAATATCAGGAACTTTGGGATCTATCAGCGTCTGCACCTCGACACCTTTTTCGTTTGCTTTGGAAGCAAAACCATTGGCGAGCGAAATGATCACTTTTCTGATGTTAAAGTCATAAGATTGAATGGATAGTTTTCCGGCTTCTATCTTAGAAAAATCAAGAATATCATTAACAATAGACAAAAGATTTTTTGCCGAAAAATCAATCCCTTCTATGTTCTTTTTAAAAAGCTCTGGATCCTCATTATCACTTTTACTAATAATATCTGCGAGACCTAATATCACATTAAGAGGTGTTCTTATCTCGTGACTCATATTTGATAAGAAAGTAGCTTTGGCTTTAGCAGCGCGTTGAGCATGCTCCATTTCCTTATTAATGGTCTCTAGTGTATCTTTTTTCTTGGTGATATTTTTTAGAAAAATACTGTACGTATCAGTGTTCTCAGAGAAGTTATTTGATGTCGAAATTTCAAAATATTCACTCTTTCCATCTGCCGTGGTGATGGTAATGTCACGGCGTAAGCCTAGCACTTCTTTATCGTGGGAGTAAGCGATATCCTCAATATCTCTTTGTAATTGCAGACCTATACTAGGAGGAAGTAGGTCATAAATATTTTTTGGGTTTGCCTCCAAGTCCTTTAATTGAAAAACTTTTCTAGCCTTGTAATTGCCATATAAAATCTTTCCTGAGCTGTCAAAAATTATTGCTTTATCAAGCATATTTTCTAGTGCAGAAAATAATAAGGTGCTACCTTCCTGATCTTGCGATGTTGTAATTGCAGGTGCTTCCTTTTGGGTTGGCGCTGTAATTTGTGTACTCACAGTAGTAGCTTTCTTTTCTACTACTTTTTCAGGTATGTAATATGTTATTTTATCTACCGTCTCAAGGTGTTCAAAGTAATTCTGGAAGTCGTTACACCATTCTTCATAAGGATAAGTAGTGCTATTCTTTATTGTTTTTGAGGTAATTTCTACATGCAGCTGTTCTATGTATTCTCTTATCTTCCTTCTGCAAGATAAATAGTGAACCATATCCTCTTTAAGTAGGCTATAGTCTATTTCCTTTTTGATGGTGAACTCAGGTGATAATATGCTAAAATAGTTTACAAGTGTAGTAGCTTTATCAAAACAATATAGAGCAAATGTATAAGCAAGTTTGATTTCTTGAACACGGTCTTGTACCTCAAGAACCTTAAATGGAGGCGTGCTAGCAATTTCCGGAAATGTAGATGATAACTCGTTTCTTAAACTACTTCTAGATCCTAAAAAACCAGCATCATAAACCAATAAATAGTTTTCGATGGTGAGGTATAAATGAACTAGCTGAAATTGTGCAGTATTTTCATCTGCGCTTAGGCTTGTTTTTTTTACCTTTTTCTTTATTTCATCTAGTTTATCAGAGTTGAATCCTTGATTATAAAAATGCGCTAAAAAATCAACGTATTGATCAGAGCTTCCCTCTTCTGAAAGAGGAGCTTCCGACTTTTTTAAAAAACGATTTATGAAATTGCTCATTAATAAATAGTGTTCCTACGCTAGAAATTCTAAAGTATTACTTTTTTTATTTTTTGACAATAAATTAGCCTAGAATAAGGGTCTAAAAAGCTCATTATTAATCTATTTGCAATGTTTGCTCCTAAAGATTGCCGTGTTGTTAATGTATTAAGGAAAGGTAATCTCTGAGTGACCATGAACGAGTTTACGCTTTCGCGAAAGCGTACCCAATAAAGTCGCCGCTAAGTCAAAGAGGGTTGGAATTATTTATAAATAGAAAATGAATTATTGTCTGAAGGTTTTATGCTTCGATTCCCTCAATTTTCTCTACAGTTTCTCTAAAAAGACCTAGTAGAAATTTCAATTTTCCAACATCACCTGAAGCGCTGAATCTTTGGTTTTCAATTTTTACACCATACCAATCATCTTTACCGTTTTCATTAAGAATCCACGGTATGGTGATCATAGCTAGGGATGTGTTTGAGACGTCAATCTCGATCTCCCATCCTGGATTATCTAATGTTGTGATCTGGATAACTTCTCCTTGCTCCCAGTCGCCATCACAATTTCCTTTAAACCAATCTTGTATCCAATCTATTATCTCCATGTTGTTTTTTATAAGTGGTTATGGTTGTCAAGCTGTGCTGCGATAAGAGTGAGTAAATAGGTTTCTCTCACGATAGACATTCCTTGTTTGTCACTAGTTGCTATCGTATGTTCATTGTGAGCAATCGCCTCTTTAATATCTATCCAGACAGCCTTCATACCATTATTTTTCTCGTAATCTTCTAGTCTTGAATCCCCCAGCGTTTTATTAACGTCACAAGTGTAGCAATATGAAATCATGTGCTGCACATCATAGTCTGGTTTATAGCAAGGTCTATATTCTTCATAAATCCCAAAGGGTTTTATGTTTTGTATTCCCCTTGCACCAGTCTCCTCGTTGAGTTCTCTCATCATCCCAACAATCATATCTTCACCTTCATCGAGACCTCCACCGGGAAGACTGTAGTCCTCATATCGATCTGTATACATGAGCAAGATGCGGTTACCTTGTGTAGTAATACTTCTGGTACTCAATCGCTGTATAATTTTTTTATTATCTAGCGTGGTGATATCAGGGTGAAAGTGAGTTTTTAGATGTCGCACAAAATGTAATTCTATGAACTTGCAAAAGTAAGCACTGAATCCCACGCAAAGCGGCTTTTGTGAACTAAAATGACTTAGCGCTAGGGAGTTTGAAAGAAAAGATTACCGACTCCTAGTTAACATTAAATAAAAAAGAGGTTTACTTATATTTAAGTAAACCTCTCTTCCTTTACTGTAATAAGTTTGTACTATACTGCTGCTTTCTTGTAATATTTTTTACGTAACCAGAAAGAAACGCGCACCAGTAATATCAACGCTGGCACCTCTACTAGCGGACCAATAACGCCTGTAAATGCTTGTCCAGAATTAAGTCCAAATACGGCAATGGCTACTGCAATGGCAAGTTCAAAATTGTTTCCTGCGGCTGTAAAAGCAACCGCAGTTGTTTTGTCATATTCTGCGCCAGTTGCTTTGGTCACAAAGAAACCTATGATAAACATCAATGTGAAGTATATAAGCAATGGTATGGCGATAATAACTACGTCCATTGGTATTTGAACTATGAGTTCCCCTTTAAGAGAAAACATCACAACAATTGTAAAAAGTAGCGCAATTAAGGTTAATGGGGATATGGTAGGGATAAAAGTGTTTGTATACCAAAACTCTCCTTTTAGTTTAACCAAGATAAGTCGGCTTGCGATACCTAATAAAAAGGGTAGTCCTAAATATATGGCTACGCTCTCTGCTATGGTTGCAATAGAGATATCAATTATAGCACCTTCAAATCCAAAATAGGGTGGAAGGACCGTTATAAACAACCAGGCATAAAAGCTATATGCAAACACTTGAAAGACGCTGTTAAGTGCGACAAGCCCTGCACCATACTCACTACTTCCCTCGGCGAGATCATTCCATACTAGTACCATAGCGATGCATCTCGCAAGACCTATTAAAATAAGCCCGACCATATATTCAGGATAATCCCTCAGGAATGTAATCGCTAGTATAAACATCAACACTGGACCTACAATCCAGTTAAGTAATAGCGAGATAGAAAGAATCTTTGTGTTTTTAAATACCTTAGGTAAGAGTGCATAATTCACTTTGGCAAGCGGTGGATACATCATTAATATTAATCCTATCGCGATAGGGATATTTGTGGTTCCGCTGTTAAATGAATTTATGACATCTGGAAAAGAAGGGGTAAAATACCCCAGACTAACGCCTATAGCCATCGCTACAAAAATCCATAACGTAAGATTTCTATCTAAAAAGTTTAATTTCTTTGGTGCCATGCTATGGTTTTATTTGAGCGAATACAAATAGTAATTCGGTTGCGATTTGTAGACTTCGTTCTTGGTATTTTTCTACCTGTTGCGGAGTGTTATCAAACGCTTTTGGATCATCATAAGTAATAGGAAAACGTTTTTCTGCACCTGGCACAAAAGGACAACCTTCATCTGCTTGAGAACAGGTCATTATTGCTCCAAACTTACTACTAGGGTTAAAATCATGATCCATTGTTTTTGAAAATCCAATCACTGGCTGCTCATTGCTTCCATATTTGATGCTGTACACTGGGTTATCAGACTCTGATATAATAGCTATCTGAAAACCTGCGCCCTCAAGTGTTTGTGCTGCCATCGGGAAGAGTGCTGTTGCCTCCGTACCACCAGAATAGCAAGACACATTTGTTATATCAAAGTAGCCGGCCATTGCTTGCGCCCATACTTGCGATAGGTGACTCCTACGTGAGTTGTGCGTGCAAATAAAATTAAGTCTAATGGCTTCTTTGTTAGAAGCCTTAGACTGTATATAATCTGCTAGTGGTTGCAAGACTGCTTTCCGCTGCTCAGATATCGAAGTTGTAGATAATCCTTCTATTGTTGTTACTATTTCTGGAAATAGTGCCGTTCTATTTATAGCCATGATGACAATATTTATAAGAGATTTTTTAGCAACATCCGCTACCTGGTTCGCAAGAACTTCCTGCTGGTATATCAGCAAATTGTAGCTTGGTCTTCTTCTCAGGAATACCACAATTATCTTTTGCGAGGCAATCTGTTTGCTTGCTAGTGAGTAAAAATGAAGTGCCATCAAAATCAAGCCCAAATTTCCCAATCGTGTCTGCTTGGTACTCTACTTCAATCTCAAGATCTCCCATGTGAAGCATCTTTTCAGAAAGTTGGATGATATCTAGTAACTTTTCTGGGTGAAGTCTGTGATCATAATCATCTGCATTCCAAAGTTGGAAATTTGCAACTTCCTCATAACGTACGGTACCTCCGCAATCAATAAAGTTTTTAGTGACTTTTCCCACTTCTGTAACGTGAAAGTGATTAGGAACTAAAGAGCCATCTGGCAACTGGAAAGAAATGGTTTTTAACTCTTGTAAAGCTGTTTTAATTTGTGATAGTTTCATAATGCTATTTGTTTATTGCGATAATGCGATTAATAAATGTAATTTTTTTTAGCAGCACTCTCCGCTACTCTTTAGATCTTGGTCAAGAAAAGCTGCCATTACATTTTTCATGGCGGTCCAGTTTTCTTTATCTATACAGTAGCACACACTCGTACCTTCCACATTTCCTTTAATAAGACCCAAAAGTTTGAGTTCCTTTAAATGTTGTGAGATGGTAGGTTGCGCAAGCCCTATTTCGGCAACTAGGTCTCCGCATACACAAGAATCTATTTTAAATAAATGCTGTAGTATGGATACTCGAGCTGGATGACCAAAAGCTTTGGCAAAAAGAGAAATCTCATTTTGCTCATCTGTAAACATCTCAGTTTTTGCTAATCCCATGATTGACTTATTTGTTGATTGCAATATTACGATTAATTGATAAGGTGTTATGCAATTGTGTGTTAATTTTTTAATTGTGTACTGCGGAGGTCTCCTTAAATCCAAGTATAGATAAATTTTGTTTAGCTTCTCTGTGTGGACATCTCCCTAAATCCCTCTTCGAAGAGGGACTTTTGATTGTTTTGTGGGTTGTATTTTGCTCTTGGCAGAGCAAGGGTTCTTTGTTCTAATTTGTGGTAAGTTGTTGTTGAGTTTTTCTGTGCGGACATTTTCTTGAATTGAATTATTAGGATATGGTATTCTTCTCTGTGTGGACATCTCCCTAAATCCCTCTTCAAAGAGGGACTTTTTATTTGTTTTGTGGGTTGCATTTTGCTCTTGACAGAGCATGTTATTGAGTTTCTCTTTGCGGACATCTCCCTAAATCCCTCTTCGAAGAGGGACTTTTGATTGTTCAGTTGTGTAAATATCTTCTTGAATTCCTCTTTGCAGAGGAACTTTTATTGTTTTCTTATGAGTAATAATTTGGAGTTTACGCTTTCGCGAAAGCGTGATACATCAATGCTAACATCGAATTTACCATAGCGATATTTTAATCCAAATTTCTTGATGGGTTGCAGGTGAAGAATAGATGTTAGTACTTTGAACTTTATAAACTTTTTAAATGTCAAAAGATAATCTCTCGGTGAAAGCTAAAAAACCATGGCCTACAAAAAAGGCGATGGAGCAGGTGTATGATTTGAACCTGTGGGGAGCTGGTGTTTCTGGTTTTTACTCTGGTGAAGGATCACACCATCCTGAGATTGTTGTTCCATATGTGGAGGCAGTGACAGCATTTCTTAGCTCTTTTGAAAAGCCACTTACAGTATGTGATCTGGGTTGTGGAGATTTTAATATAGGTAGCAAGCTTATTCCTTACGCACAGCGCTATACAGGTGTAGATATTGTGGCGGCGCTTATTGAGCACAATAAAGCTATCTTTAAAAATGAACGACTCAGTTTCAATTGTCTAGACATAGCTACAGAAGCACTTCCCAAGGGTGATTGCGTGATTTTAAGACAAGTGTTACAACATCTATCTAATCGTGAGATAGCGAGTGTTGTAAATAAATTGGTTTCTTTTAAATATGTAATTCTTACTGAACATCTGCCAGATGGTGATTTTACACCTAATCAAGATATTATTTCTGGTCAGGGAACTAGATTGAAGAAGAAAAGTGGTGTCCAGCTGTTAATGCCGCCTTTTAATATGAAGGCTGTGGAAGAACGACAACTGAGTGTTACGCTACCAAGTGATGGTAAGGGACGAATTGTAACGACACTTTATACGATGTTTTAATCCTTGTTTCTAAAGGATTTTCCCCGGGGGGCATTATTTTTTTCAAGTACTATAGGAGAATGTAAAAAAGCAGCTGCCTTTGAGGAGTCGGTTACTTTTGAGGCGGTGCGTTCTAGCATGCTTTCCTCAAAAGTGTTGAGTACATTTTCTCTTAATCCTCTTTCTTTCCAGTTTGATCCAGGCTTACAGCCTGCCGATATTGCTCTGGCTAGCGCCAGCGCATCAAGAAGTGCTTGGTTTGCGCCTTGTCCTTTAAAAGGGCTCATAGGGTGTGCAGCGTCGCCTAGTAAGGTGATTGCTCCAGCGTTTTTCAATAATTCAGGTTTTAATAGTGCTCTGTCGTAAGCAGGATAGCCAGAAATTAAGGTTTCTGGAGTCATTGTCATAATTTGTGGGATAGGGTAATGCCATTGCGTTCTCTTAATCGCTTCCTTTTTAAGTGTTGCTGGCCCCGCTTGATTGAGCGCTATCGCTTCTTGCTCTGAGATGGGGAAGCTAAGCTGCCACATAATAGCATCTTTGTCATAAGGCATCATGTAGATGCGCTCGTGACCATTTGCCGTTTGAAAAACCGTTGCTTGATCCAGTAGGGTGCTTTCTACATCATCTAGTTTGTCTAGCGAACAAATACCTAAAATCACCATGCAATCCAGGTATTGTAATGGCGACGTTTTCTCGTCTATAACGGTATTGCGCACTGCGCTGCGTATGCCGTCGGCACCTACAATGAGGTGGGCGTTTGTGGTTTTAATATTTCCATCTACTAGAAATTTTATTTTTAAAGTTCCATTTTGAGCGCTGCTGTGCTCCACATATTGATGTCCCCATTGTATGTGTGGCGAGTCGCCCAGTTGTTCTAGCAACGCAAGTCGTAATGATTGCCTAGCTATGTGAATATTGGTGCGCTTAGGGCTTGCATCATCATCTTCTTCCATCCACTTTCTCATGCCCCATTCACCTACGACCGTACCTTCTGGAGTATGAACGAGATGCCTAGTAGACACAATTCCCTCATCCAATTGAGTGATTCCAAAACCTTCAATTGCCTTGCTCGCTTGTTGCAAGGTAAGGCCGTAGCCTTGCGAACGTGCGTCAAAACTCTTATCGCGCTCATATAACGTAAACGGAACCCCACGATGTAAGCAAGCTACCGCTAGCGCCACACCTCCTATGCCAGCACCTATAATTGCCACGTGAGGATAGTGCTCTGTATCTGGTGATGGTGGAGATGGTGCTGGGGTTATACCGGAGCCGTTACATGCAATGCATTTGCTTTGGTGTCTTTTTGGTCGAGTGGGAGCGATGCCTTTTTTATCTGATTCCTCATACTCCGCAACCGCTCGCTGGTAAGCTAAGCGCACTTTCTTACGAAGTCGCTGACTTTTACTTCCCTGCCCATTACACGTAGTACAGGCGCTCCAACTTGGATTTGTAGGTGGTGAGGTGTTCACTTGTTTGGGATAGTTATTTCTGTGCTATTTACTGCTTTGTTTTCTTCTTGACAGTCGTTGCTTTTGTATTTGTTCTTTGTTGCATCATTAATTTTCCGCCAGGGGTAACACCAGCTTTATGCTCTAGACCAGGTTTCTTTACCATTGCCCTGTTCTTATGTCTCAAGCGCTCAGAAACTCTTCTGTAGTAGCCCTGCTTTTGTAGGTTTTCTTCGAGATTATTGATATAGTTGTTTAAAATCATATCTGGATTATCTACATCCTTACTTTGATTACCATCTACTCCATAAAATGTGGTTTCAAATTCTTGTTGAAATTGAGCAACCTTTGCCGTTATCAGCGCAGCTTCTAGTGCATTTATTTGCGCTATTAGCGGATTGTTTTCCGCATTAGGTAAGGGTTTACTACTTGGGTTTCTGTTAGAGATAATTTCAACCCCGGTAGATGGATTGCTATCTTCCGTACGCATTTGTCTTATGGATCCTTGGTCTAGTGCTGCTTGAGCTTCTGCTACTCCATTACCAAGTTTTAACTTATTTGTTGTGTTGCCCACTTCCACTACGGGTGGGAATTTTACAATTTCCTCAACATATACGCTAGGTGTCTTAAAGCCGCGCAAGTGCTTGATGTAGCCATTAAAGACATCATCCTTTGTGGCGTAACTAGATAAATCTTGTAACAAGAATGAATCTTGAAGTTGCATTGCCTCCATATCTTTGAGATCGTTCTCTAGTGCGTTGATTTTAGTAGTAAGCGGATTATTCTCAGGGTTAGCAATAGGCTCAATACTTGACGTTCTATGCGCTATCTTTTTTAAATAGACCGTATTGCTTTCAAGCTTAGGCTGAGCATCTTGCTTGTTTTGAGTAAATCCAACTGCAGTAACCATGAGTGCGAGTACTAACGATATTTTCTTCATAGTAGTGATGTATAATGACCCAACTATCAACATTGAGATAGTTGCAGGGTAGGTTTAACACTAGTCTAGTGAAAGACTATGGGTTAAAAGTATGGAAAATTAAATAGTAAGAGGTTGATGTGGGTAATCACGCTTTCGCGAAAGCGTACTCATTCCCCATAAGCTCTTATGAAATCAATATGTAATGGTTGAAACAGTTTGTTATGCTGTCGCTGAAGAGTCTTTGTTTTTGTTGTAATACCGAACTATCAGAATAATAGTAATCACCTGAAAAATGATAGAAAATATGGAGCCTTCAAAACCAAAAAGACCGCCGTTGAGGAGGTTGTTTTCTGTGATGCTAATTTCAATAAGATGATACGAATCAATACCACTTACATTGAAACCAAATAAGGTTTGAAAAAGGTTCCAGCTCAAATGCAGCGCGATAGGAAACCATAAATTCTTAGTGTACACATATGAAATCCCTAGTAAAATACCCGCTAGAAATAAGTTGGCTAGCGCAAACATATCTACATTAGGATTTACTGCGTGAAGCAATGAAAACAACAGCGCCGAAACAATAAGAGCGATGTACTTATTAAAAGAAATCATCAGGTTGCGCAGTACGTAACCACGCAGCAGCGCCTCTTCTAATATCGCAATATTTACAAACGTGAGGATGGAATACAGCAGCTGTATAGCATCCCAATGGAAGCCCTTAAATTGAATTTCGCCCATTGATAACATGATAAGATAACCCAGCGCCATGATTGCCGCGCCTATAAGTAGACCAACGATGATGTCTTTCTTCCTGTTTTTTAGCGCAAAACCTAACTCGATAAAAGGTTTTCTATCTACAAATTTTATAAAAATCCATATCACAGTAAGTGTTCCTAGTAAAGAGAATATGGTGCCTACAAATAACTGGAAAGGAGACTTCTGTGTAGGAAGCTCATTATAATCTATGCCAATAACATAGTAGCCTATGAGCTGAAATATACCAACAATAAATAGGTAAGGAAGGATAATGGCAAGCACTCGTATCCAGCCTACGTGCTTGTTTATGTGAGGTTTAGGTGTGGTGTTTTGAGGCATTTAGTTATTGATTGATGATGTTGTATTTTAGTTTTTCAAAGGCAGGCCATTTTGAGCTTACACTAGGATATACAAGGTGTACTCTTTTAAAAGTATCATCAAGCTCTTCACTATCATTGATCTTTTTGAAATCTAAAATTGCTGTGTAGGTGTTTCCTACATGATAAGGAATATAATAAGCTAAGCTCTTTGTCAATAATTGATTTAAGTAATCTTGAAAAAGAGGTACAGTAGCTTCTTTAACTAAGTAGGACTGTGAATCTAATTTTGCTGCGGTATTACCATCACAATTATTATCAAAAATGGTGATAATGGCCGTTAGTTTTCTGTCAATTCGTGTAAGTTCAATGGTTTCTTCGTGCCCACCAAATTCTCCACAATCATCAAAATATCCAGAAAGGATTAATACATAATTCTCAGATATTGAGCCGAAAGGGTGTTGTTCTAGATATTTAGAATACTCACTCTTTTGATATTTTCTTTGAGAGAAGCTTTGAAGGCTAATAAATAAGGTCAATATTATAAGGAGATGTTTTTTTAGCATTTTTTTTACTTATCTCTTAAGTGTAAAGTGTCCAGAAAATAGAGTCCCTTGACCAAGATCTACGCTAAACCAATAGTCGCTTGACGGCATTTTTTGACCTCTGTAAATACCATTCCACCCTTGCTCTGAGGGAGAAAGTTGTTTCAATAGCTTACCGAATCTATCGTATATGTGTATTTTGGCACTTGGGTAATTTGTTATTCCATAGATGTGCCAAAAATCATGATAGCCATCATTATTAGGTGTGAAAAATTTAGGATAATCGACTACTGTTATTTTCTTACTATCTTTTCCACAACCTTCCTTATCTCTTACTTGAACGTTATAGATTCCGCCTGAAACATCAGAAAAATAATTGCTGTTTTGAAAATCAATTCCATCAATTGAATATTCAAAATCACCAACACTTGAAGTAATTATCTCAATAAAATTATTTCCTAGTTCACCATATCTTACTTCTTGAATTTCTGGTAGCGCCGAGCGAATTAATGTAAAATCAAAATAATTTTCACATGAAATGCCATTTTCCATTTGAGCAACTATAACCGTATAGTTTCCTTCTGTACTGATGTTTGCCGTCCTTGTATTTGATATAGTAGTGCCATCTTCGTATAGCCACAAGTATGATTCAAAACCTGCCTCTACATTAAGGGATAGGCTGTTTTCTGAATTACAGATAAAATATTCTTCCTCTAATTGTATTTCAGGTAGTTCATTAATAATCAAGTTAAATGAGGTTTCTGAATAGCATAGTGGGTTTAATTCATTTTCAACCTTTACGTTTATAGTTTGATTAAAAGCTACGGTATTCAGATAAGGATTAGGCAGCGGACTAGGTAAGGCATTACCTGAATTATCCCAATATGTTACGATTAGACCTGTTTGATTCCCAAGAAGGGTATTCTCAATTTGTGATGTGTCAAACTGTGAAAAGCCATCAGTTTGATTACATGCAAACAAGCTGTCTAATTCATTTATTACTGGTTGCTGAGAGGTTTCTAGTGTCAATATGGTCTCTGAATAGCAATCTGTTGATGGATCAGTAACTCTAACAATGATGTCCTGAATGTCTGGTTCTGTATTTGTAAAAGGGTTTGGTAATGGGTAGGGTAGTAAGGCTCCTGCAGTGTCGTAATATGAAACCTGCATTCCAGATTGATCACCCATAACTTGACTTTCTACATTAGAGGTGTCAAAATATTCTGAAATGCCGTCTTCGTTATCATCACAACCTGTAAGAATCTCGATATCATTTGCTATTGGATTTGCTGCAACATTCAAATTAAAGGTTGTTTCATTAGAGCACCCGGTTTGATTATTTGTCGCTTTAATTGTGATTATCTCTTGCCATGGTGTACTATTTGAGTACGGATTAGGTAGAGGTTCTTGAAGTTCTACTCCGTTACCATTGAAAAATTGTATGGTGCTATTTGGTTGATTTTGCGATATATCTGTAGCTATCATACTTAAATCAAAATCCGAATATCCTTGTGTTGCATTTTCACAGTTAGTGATATCTGAAATGTTTTCAAGAATAGGGAGTGGGGTAGTAATCAGATCAAATGAGGTTTCAGAATAACAGCAAAGATTATTGTTATGAGCAACTCGCACCGTTATTGTTTCTAGATTACTAACAGTGTTTGTAAAAGGATTGGGCAGTACATCATACTCATTACCTACGCCATCTATAAAAGTTACAGTTTTGTCTTGCTGTCCACCTAATACCTGATTGGTGATATTTGACACGTCAAAAGAGGAAATACCAGTACCTTCCATATCTTCACATTGTGTTATGTTGCTAATTCCGTAGGCTTGAGGTGGTTCGGTTACAGAAATTGTTTCAGTAATAACTTCTGAGCTGCCGCTAGTTGTGGTTATAGTAGCGGTAACGGTGTAAATTCCATCTGCAGAAAAATCATGGAATGGTGATAATTCACTTGATGTCTTGCTGTCGCCCGAAGCAACATCACCAAAATCCCATAATACCGACGTAATCGTAGAATTACCTTCGAGACTAAATTCTTTTACAAATTCAGCACAAATATTTGAGACGTTCATTTCAAAATCATTATAAATGTTATTTACTTCTCCAGTAACATTTATGTAAAAATTTGCATCAGGAGCACCTATTTGTGTAGCTGTTGCAAAACCATTAATAGTATTTACATTTCTAGTACAGCCCCTTTGCCAAGAGACATCATTGTCTTGAGTACTTCCTGCTATGAATGCTAAAGCACTGCCGTAAGTAATGCCTTTGTGTACTTCTACTAGAATTCGTTCTACATTTGGAGGTATAACTACAGGAGTGTCAAAGGCAATATTTATAATTTGTGGATTATCACCTATATTGGGTGAAATTTGCTGGTATTGACTACTACCTATTAAATCAGACTCGGAAAAAGAAGATGGAAAATTATTATCAATCTTATAAATCCTAAAATTTAGTTCTGGTTGATAGCTAGATTTGGTAATTCCAACTTGTCCAGAGTTAATCGTAAATTCTTCATTAGTTGAAATTCCAAATTCTTCTAAGGTGAATGCTCGTGACCAGTATATATCTGAAGATGTACAAGAATGTATATTAGTTTCAACAATATCATCACAAGCATTATGGGATAGTCTTGTGATTGTACCTCTACTGTTTACATCAATAACATTTCCTGTTACGTTAATATAAAAGTTTGCATCATCAACCGGAGTGATTAAATCTGTTGTTGGCGTTATATAGCCATTGTCATCACAACCCCAATACCAAGAAACTCCTGTATCTTGTTCTGTGCCCGCTATAAAAACTTCACCAGACTCTTCATTATAAAAATCATCTGTTTTTGAAACTGTAACTAATATTCTTTCGGTTCCGGCAGGTACTATAATTGGTCTATCAAAGTCTGTCTCTATAATTTCTGGAGTTCCATTGATTTCTGGAGATTGACCTAGACCATAACCACCCAAATGTGTAGTTGGATATACTGAGTAAGGATAGTAAGGGAAATCGCCATCAATACTATAGATATTAAATTCAAGATAAGCTCCAGTACTTGATTTACTGAGCCCTACTTGTCCAGATGTAATTATAAATTGCTCACTAGCAGCTATACCAAAATCGGATAATTTGAATATGCGAGACCAGCTTTCATCACGTTCACATGATGTCATATCCGTCTCTACAGGAGTTGATCCAACATTATGACTAAGAGTTATTTGTGAATTACTTTTGAAAACTACACTAATGCATATAAGTAGGAGTAATTTGAAATGGAGATTACTATTCATTTAATTTTATGATTGATGATGATTTAATGGATGATGTTGTTATTGATATGAAGAATTTAGAGTGTAGATATGTGTCTACTGACTTCAGTTACTTTTTCTATTTTGATTAATCACAATCGCACCAATAAGTGATGCTCCTATGACAATACCTCCTATAGCCTCTATGAATTTTCCGCCATTAAATACACCATAAAGTGCAAAAACTATGGAAGCGATGCCTAATCCAATAATGAAATTTTGTAATGGTTTACTCATGATTTTTGATTGATTGTGTTGTTAAAGATTTGGTATTGCAGAGATGTAGTTGAAAATTATTTAGGCTTCTATTAATTATCTCAATAATTCAAATGTCCCTTCTTCTATACTCATCACCACCATTTATATAGTCTGAGACGCAAGTTTTTGCGAGCACAATAAACAAAATCATAAAAACGATTCTGTATAAGAAGGATTTTGATTTTTCAAACATGTGGTGGTGGGGTTGGGAGGTTAGTTTAGGAGGTTTTTTGGTTTTTAGCTAAGTTCTTTATCGGGTTTTTACTTTTGATTTAATTCAATAGAATCCGCACTATGGATTTTGATTTCCCAATCCTTATCAATCACTCTCCATCTACTAAAACCGCTCAATATTTTATTTTCTCTCCATTTTTTATCAAAATAGTAAAGTAAACGAATTTCATTTTCATAACTGTTTTCCGTTTTATAATTGATTTGTTTTCCTTTAAAAACTATAGTCTTATTTTCTTCAGGGGCTAAAGTGTCAATTTTAGTCAATGCATTACGACCGATGAGCGTAATGTTTGAAATTCCAAGTTCAGATGTATTAATGACTTTTACGTTGATTTGATTACTTTTTTTTAATGCGTAAGATTGAACAAACCATATTAACGCTGAGCATATCGTTAAAGCGAAAATATTAATACTCGATTCTTTGATACCGTTTAGAAATCCGAATTTTTTAAAATTCGAAATAAGTATAATTAATAGCGATAATGTTATTAAAGGAATTAGTACAAAGGCGAAAGAATAACCAACGAAGAGATAAAGGCTTTTAAAAATCTCAAATCCGAAAAACCCAATTCCTAGTAAAAGTGAAATTCCTAACGAGTAATAAAAAACTTTATTTGCTATTCTCGAAATTTTATTCATTTTGTAGTTTTTTAATTGTGCAAAACAGTCTCATGTGTAAAGCGTAGCACTAAAAACAAGCTCTTGAAAAAAGCCTTTCCCATAATAAAATCAGGAAGTCCTACTTTAAAAAACTATAAGCTAATAGTAACTTAAAGCATTGGCTGAGTGCGCAGCTGAATAGGTTTGTTTTTTAATTATCTTCTTTATTTAAAACTTCTTTTCTGTGATCCACTTAGATACTATTCCTTACGAGCAATTAGTAAGCGGGTTACCGCATAACCATTTACTTTCAATCCAACCTATATGGTGGTTATATTCAACTTTTATCCAATTACCGCAAATCTCTATTATGTTAAGACCAGCTACTTGCTCTTCAAAAATCACAAGAGTCTTACCACTTTCTGGCTTATCTAGTAATTTTAATGTTCTCCTTGATAATTACGAGTGTCAACAGATATTACAGAGCCATGTATCCAGCCTTCTCCGCCTGGGATATTGGTATCATTTTCGACGCCCATTATCGGGTTTTTAATTTTAAACCATCCGTTTTGTGACGCTGTGAGCCTCAACATATATTCAAAGTTTACATCATCCTTTGTGAGTGTTGTTATGATCTCTCCGTTAGGATTTTTACGAATATTGGTACCAGACTTGTCTGCGTCATTTAGGTACGCCTCTATTTCATTTGGGTAACAACTTTGCGAGTGTATATCACTTCCTAGTAGCGCACTATCACCTTTACTTTTTGACTCTAGGTTAGTCTCTGCTTTTTGCGCGCAAGAACTAAAGACTACTATGAGAAAACTGTAAATTATTACATTTTTCATATTAAATATTGAGTAGATGAGCAATGAAAATAAAAGAACTAAGTATTAAAAATACAGCATTAAGGGCTATAGTCTTTCTGCTAGATTTTTTAATAATAGCCATAACTAGTAACACTAAAAATAGAATTAAAAAACCCAAAGAAATTTTTGGTGAGTACTTATAATAAAAATCATAACAACCATTAGTAAATAAGCAATATAGCATTGCCGCCAGATAGATAGTAAAAGAGATTTTTATGAGGGCGATGATCTTGTTATTCATCATAATTTGAAACTGTTAGTTGGGTGATTAGTTTTGAGGTTTCCTGTATACTTAGGTGTGTAGTGATGTCTCCGTATATGGAAAACAATCACTAAAATGACACTATCTTTTAAGATTAACACAGAGCCGAATTTTTGTGTTTTGTCTTTAATTTTTTTATACTAAAAGTAACTTTTAAGTAGGCTTGTTTTTCAATTCAGTTCTTTGTTGCAAAACGTTAATTATTCAACGGAAATGTTATTCCGACTGCAAATGCTCCAACATACTGTTCAACAGAAGGCTGAAAGTAATAAGTGAATCCTAAGTCAACATTGTTATTTCGTCCTAATTCTAACCCTAAGGAAAAAGGTATGTGGTAAATTATTCCGCTTTTATCAATATTATTGAAAGTAGTAAATGTTTCAAATTTCCCAATAGAAGTTCCTATGCCGATCTCGATATAAGGTGCAACCCAGGGAATTGGAGCTCTAACTCTTGATTTTCCACCCAATAAAAATGCTTTTGATTCGGCTTTTTCATCCGTTGGATTGTCATTTAAGTCTTTTCCGTTTGAGTTAGTTAATATTAAACCAGCATATGGTCTTAATTCAAACCAAGAAGTTACTTTTAGTACTAATTCTCCTTGAGCAAAAAATCCATCATCTACTATTTCACCAACGCTATTATTCGGCGCGCTCAGTCCATATCCGATTTGGACGTTTAATGATTTTTCCTTTACAAACTGTGCATCAACTAAATTAGATGTCAGAATCATTATTACTAATACCAGAGTTTTTTTCATATTGTTTTATAGAGGCTCCGTGTAGGAAAAGTATCGCTGAAAATAAGCTATAGCTTTTCGGATTACACACGAGCCGAATTTTTGTGTGTTGTCTTTAATTTTTCTATTCTAAAAGGAACTTTTAAATAGGTTTGATTTTTAACTCAGTTCTTTGTTATGGGCTGGGTTTTATTTGTCTAAATTTTGTTCTTCTCCGCAATATGGACAAAATGTGAAGCGTAAATCCAATTGATTGTTGCAATTCGAGCATAAAGTTATTTGTTCAATTACTGATTTAAAGGGTATGCTTGTTTTGAAAGTAAAATCATCCGGAATTTCCTTTAGAAAACTTGATTCATTCCCTTTTTCCGTAATCAAGAATAATTTATCTTTAGCTCTTGTAATTGCAACATAAAATAGTCGCCTTTCCTCTTCAAGTAACAAATCGTGATTTGATTTTTTAATTACCTGATAAACTCTGTCTTCCATCCAAATGTCTGGAAATCCACCGTTTCCCTCAGTCAGACCAATTATAAATACTGCTTTTGCCTCAAGTCCTTTTGAAGCGTGAATTGTTTTACCCGAAACCCAAACTCGCTCTTGTTTAAATCGTTCAAAATATGGACTATACATTTTACTTCTACGATACAAAAACAGAATATCTTCTTTTGTATATCCTTTGTCTTTTAGTTTGATGACTTGGTCAAGGACATATTCAATGTTTTCAGCTTCATTTTTGCCTGCATAAATGTGAATTTTACTACTTGATTTTTTATTTGAACGAACATCCTTATCCACCTTGAACTTGTTATGCTTAATTACTTCATTACTTGCACCAACAATATGTTCGGTACTCCTGTAGTTCATACTTAATTTTATGGTTTCAGATTCTTTAAAGTGCTCTTTGAAGTTGACTATATAATCTACATTTGAACCCCTGAAACCATAAATACTTTGCCAATCGTCGCCTACGCAAAAAAGTTGATTGTTGTCGGTGAGCAGAAGTTTTATTAACTCGACTTGTAAGTTATTCACATCTTGGAATTCATCTACAAGAATGTACTTGTATTTTGCTCTAAACTTATCTGCTATTTCTTTGTGATTATTGAATAACGAGATAGTTCTTGTAATCATATCATTAAAGTCTAGATATGATTTGTTGGTGCAATACGATTGATATTGCTCAATGATTGGAATTGCAAGTTTATAAAAGTCTCTTACTCTTTCGTGTTGGTCTTTTTGTGATTGTTCTAATACATTTTTAGCTGGTAAATTCTCCACTTTAACCATATCAATCACTCGCATAGTCTGTCGTAGATAATCCTTAATTTCTTTATGATATGATTTGAATTCTTCTTCAAATGATAAAGCAGTTGAAAAATGATAGTTTGAAGGAAGCCTGTTTTTTACAATTCTCTCTAGTGCTAGATTAAATAGAGCAGTATCATTAGTTTGGTGCTCAAATGTTTTGACTAACAATTTATTTGCTTTGTTGAATTGTTGCTCTTTTCCTTTAGTTGGGTAGCTTTTTTGACTAACGTGTTCTAAATATAAATTAGCTTCTGGAATATAGAAATCTGGTCGAAAATCAAAATCCCTAAAATTTACGTTAGGCTCATATTCAAATTTAATGCTGTGTCTATAAAGCCAATTAGCTATATATTGTTCAGATTTAGACCGAACCTTTGTTCCATTTAACGTTGTGTAGAATTTACCATCTTTAGGTAAAGAAATACGTTTGTCTTTTTTAATATGAATTTTGTCAATCATATAATCTAAAATGTACCTTTTCAAGTCGAGTAGGTACTCATTAGATTCACAATTCTCGATTAAGATTTTATGAATGACCTCAAAAGCGGTTTCTGTTGCAGAGTACTTGGCAAATTCATCATCTTTTGCTTTGGTGTCCCCAATAATTTTGAATTTATTGTCAAATTCATTTACACCAAAGTTTCTGATAATACTGTAACAAAGACTATGAAACGTTCTTAATGTTAAGTTGTCAATCCATTTGTGCTTTTTAGTGAAAAAGTAGCGTTCAGTATCTTTCTCTTTGGTTGTTCGATTTTTATCTGCAAGAATTCCGGCATATTCTTCCGTGTCGTCTGCTGAAATGATTAATCTATCAAGCATTTCATTAGCAGCATTTTTAGTAAATGTAATTGCTAAAATATTACTTGGATTTATACCCTTTTCTTCAATGAGGTAGATTAGTTTTTGAAGTAGTGTTTTGGTTTTTCCTGAACCTGCTCCTGCAAGAACAAGAAGTCTTTTACATTTGGAAACTACTGCTTGCCTCTGTTTTTCATTAAGTCCGCTTAAATCGGTTTTAGTTATTTGCATATTTTATTTTAGTCCTTATTCTGCTGGAATTTTAATCTTATTGAGCTATGGGTTTCAAGTATTGAATTTATTTAAACAGTTTGTTTTGGTCAATGATTTCTCTTTTTCCATCTTCTGTCATGTACATTGTTTTACAAGAAGGGCAAAAAAGATAATATTCAAAATAATATGATTGACTTGGTTTTATTTTTTTCTTTTTGGGTGTTTTCTTTATTACGGGCTCTCCACATTTTCGGCATTCATCACCTACGTTTTTTATCTTAACTTTGCTTTTTTTGTTAAATGTTTAATTCGTGTGTGAACTTTGATAATTGTCAATTTCTATATCTTGATATCCAACATCATCTACAAGTTCAATTGAGTTTATCCCATTAGTTGCAAGGGCGTCACAGCGTTCATTTTCCGTATGTCCTGAATGTCCTTTAACCCAGTTGAATTCTACATTATGTTCAGATATTGCATTTAATAATCTGTCCCATAAATCACTATTGATTGCTGGGCTATTTTTTTTTCTTTTCCAACCGTTTTTTTTCCATTTTTCTGCCCAACCTTTTGTTATTCCGTTAATCACATATTTGGAATCTGTAAACACTTGAACATTAGATTTTGTTTTTAATCGTTCAAGTCCAAAAATTACTCCCATCAATTCCATTCGGTTATTAGTAGTTAATTCATAACCTTGAAAAAATTCTTTTCGTTTTCCTTTATATGACAAAATCACTCCAAAACCACCTTGCCCAGGATTTGGTGCAGCTCCTCCGTCAGAAAAGAGTTTAATATCTGGAATTTCAGTCCATTCTTTCATTGGTGGTTATTTTGCAGCTAACTATCGCATAACAGCAAGTTCACTATTTTTGGCCTGTAAGCCTAGTAAAATTGTGTGCTAGATAACTATTTTAGTTTAATAAATTGTATCTCGTTTAAGGTTCTGTAAATGCGGCTAGGTAAACCGTTACGCTACAGTCCTCTAAAATACACCACTACAACCAATCTCCTTTACGCATTTCCTCATTATTACCATATTTCTATAAGTTATTTTTAATGAAGCCTTGGGAAGTGTTGTGGTTGCTCACATTTTCGCGAAAGCGTGCCACAAAAAAAATCGGCTACCCTGTGAAGGATAACCGATTTAAAATTAATCTATTGGAATGAGTAGATATCAAATGTATGAAATCAAAGGTGTACCAATCGATTGGTATCTCGAAATGGAAATGTGCAATCTGGAATTCATTACATTTTTTAATTAAAACTAAATTGAAACGTTACTTCAAAATAATCACAGCCTGAACAATTATTTGACGTTGTTGTGAACTCTTTATCTCCAGCTTTAAATTCACTTGTGTTAAAGTAAGTATTACTAAAGGGATTAATCTTGGTTATTAAGTTGTCATTGTTATCATAGAATTCAACTTGATAAACGGCGCCATTCTGAGTACTATTGCTACCGTCATCTAAGCCAATAATATTACCTGGGAAATCGATATTCCAGTCGATTGTTTCTGGAAATAATGAGCTAATATTTTGCCTTGCCTGAGAAGTATATGTATACGAATTACTTCCGTTCAAACGTATTTCAAAAATTTTAAAGTAAAGTGAGCTGTAATTTTGTGGGATGTCTTTTAATGTTACTTTTTCAAAAAATAATGCTTGGGGTCTCGTTATAGTAATAGTGTCTTCAGTTTGTATGTCGAATTGATTGGATTTTAATCGAATTATGTAATCTCCAATTCTATTTGCATCAAAAGTTAAATCTTGTGTTGTAAAGGTTTGAGTCTCGAAATCTGAAATCACCTCCCATATATAACCTCCATTTTGGTTTGTTGTAGTATTTGTTACATTAATATTGGACGATGCGAATCGACTCCCATTTTCAATATTAAATGATAAATTAGGTTGAAGTTCATCTTCGTCAGTTCCACAACTATTTAGTGTTATAAGAGCAATTGTAAGTAGGACTATTTTTTTCATTATTTATAGGTTTTAGTTGTTATAATAGTTTTTAAAAATTTACTTAATTTATTTTTGATTAATATCATTCTTTTATTCGTGAACTTATCTTTATCCATTGCCTTTGAACGATAATGGTCTAGGCTTTTTAAAGCAAAGAATAAGCCTACTAAAATACACTACTACAACCAATCTCCTTTACGCATTTCCTCATTGTAGCCATATTTTTACAAGTTATTTTTGATGATGCCTTGGGAAGTGTTGTGGTTGCTCACATTTTCGCAAAAGCGTAGCACAAAAAAAATCGGCTACCCTGTGAAGGGTGGCCGATGTTATTGTGATTTACTAGTGTTATTTGTTCTTACAATGATTTGATGGCTAAGATGAGGATGAGCTATAAAAAGTAGCTGGTTATACAGCTGCGTGAGTTTATGGGCACATATTAGCTCTCAACATAAAGAAACGATTGCTTTTTTTATGTAAATGCTGCTTCGGTCATCTGGTTATTCATTATGGCACCTGCCATATTTCCTGCAGCAACAGCTTTTGAAACAGCTCTAAAAAGGCTCGAATTATCTCCGCAAGCAAACACGCCACCTACCGTAGTTTTTTGAAACTCATCTACCTTGATAAGCTTTTGCTCCGTAAGCTCGCATCCTAGCATTGCTGGAATGTCGCAGTGTTGCTCAATTTCTGGTCGTGCGTATATAGCATCTAGTTCAAATGTAGTATTGTCTTTAAACACAAGTTGCTCTATTTGCCCGTGATCATGTTGCAACTGCGAGATCTCCTTTTCAATTATTGAGATGTTATGTCTCTTTATTTTATCGTGTTGTTCTCTGGTGAGTGTTGATGTGCCATTTGTAAATATAGTAAGGTCTGTTGTCCAGTTACGTATGAGCTGTGCATAGTGAAAGGTAACATCTCCATTTGCTATAATTCCTGTTTTTTTGTGCTTTACCTCATAGCCGTGGCAGTATGGGCAATGTATGGCAGAGATACCCCAGCATTGAGAAAAACCTTTAATATCAGGCATTATATCTTTTACCCCAGTGGCAAAGATGAGTTTGCTGGCTTTAAATTCCTCTCCCTTTTTTGTAGTTATACTAAAACCATCATTGGTTTTCGCTCCACTAATGGCAAGGTCATTATGGATTTGAACAGTGTTATACTGTAATACCTGAGCTGTTGCTTTTCTTGCAATTTCACGGGGCTTTTCACCATCTTGAGTTATAAAGTTGTGTGAATGTGGTGTCTGTCTATTACAAGGTAAACCGCTATCAATTATAAGTACGTCACGAAGGGATCTCCCTAATGCCATAGCAGCTGATAGTCCTGCATAGCTGCCGCCAATGATTATTACATCAAATTTTTTATTACTAGTCATAACATGTATAGTGTTAAAAGCGGTTAATGGAAGAGTTGATATCATCGCAGTTAATGCAAGTGCGCCTTGCTTTATAATTACCCTCCTTCTCATTGCTTTATTTTTTGGTAAATATACAACAAGTACACACTATTGCGACAATGTCGCAATAAAGTTAATGCGATTAATTTGCATTAACTTTGTATTTTTAAAAGCAATGCATGAAACGTAGGAATACTCCATCTAAAGAGGCTGTGTTAAATTTACTTTCAAACACAGGGAAAGCGATGAGTCGTGAGGCTATCGAGCAAAAATTAAATGTAGAAATTGATCGAGCTACCATTTATAGGGTGTTAAATCGCTTTCATGAAGATGGAATGGTACATAAAATTATCGCCGAAGATGGCAAGCAGTACTTTGCTCTTTGCATGGACTGCGATGATAAGAATATGTCTGATAATCATTTTCACTTTCGCTGTAAAAGTTGTGACACCATCGAGTGCTTGCCAGAAACAGTCCATTTTACTGTGCCAGATGGCTATAGTGTAAACAGTATAAATTGTGTGTTAAGCGGCATATGTAAGGATTGCGCGTAAACTTATTATTTCTTGCATGGGTGGCATGTTATATGAGTAGATTTTTAAAAGAAGTTTTTAATCACGATTCCTCAGATTACGCTTTCGCGAAAGCGTAGCACAAAAAAAATCGGCTACCCTGTGAAGGATAACCGATTTTCTATTATTGATTAGTGTAAGTGTTTAATGACTTACAGCTATATGAGAATTAATCTCTCTTACGATCGTCACGTCTGTTATCGCGACCACCACGGTTGTCACGACCACCACGATCGTTACTGCGCTCTCTAGGAGCTGGTGCAGTATAACCTTCTGGCTTGTCTAGTAATGCCTTGCGAGATACTTTTTCCTTACGTGTGCGCTTGTCTATACCGAAGTATTTTACTTCAAGCTCTTCACCCATAGAAAGTACGTCACTAGCATTTTCTGTACGTTCCCAAGCGATCTCAGATACGTGTAATAATACTTCGTTACCTGGAGCGTCAAGATATTCTACTACTGCACCAAAATCTAGCATCTTGATTACCTTCACCTTGTATGTGTTACCCACAACTGGCTTAAATGTAATAGAGTCTATCTTTGCAAGTACGGCGTTGATACCTTCTTGACCTGTTCCTAAGATTTCTACGATACCTTCTTCTGTTACTGGATCTTCGTTTATCACGATGGTAGTTCCAGTTTCTTTCTGAAGTTCTTGTATTACTTTTCCTCCTGGGCCTATTAATGCACCTATGAATTCATTTGCAATACGTACACCTACCATTTTAGGAGCGTATTCTTTTACGTCCTCACGTGGAGCTGCAATCGTTTCTGTAATCTTATCAAGGATATGTAAACGACCTGCACGTGCTTGTTGTAATGCATTTACAAGAATCTCATATGATAGTCCTTTTACTTTAATGTCCATCTGGCAAGCCGTAATACCGTCTGCCGTTCCTGTTACTTTAAAGTCCATATCTCCTAAGTGATCTTCATCTCCAAGGATATCAGAAAGTACTGCATACTTACCGCTATCTGCATCAGAGATAAGTCCCATTGCGATACCAGAAACTGGCTTTGTCATCTGTATACCTGCATCCATCATTGCCATTGTACCCGCACATACTGTTGCCATAGATGAAGAACCGTTTGATTCTAACACCTCAGACACCACACGTACTGTATAAGGACAATCTGCTGGTACCATTCCTTTAAGGCCACGTTGTGCAAGGTTACCGTGACCTACCTCACGACGTGAAGTACCACGTATAGGTCTTGCCTCACCTGTACAGAAAGGAGGGAAGTTATAGTGAAGGTAGAAGTTTTCTTCTCCTTCATGTGATGGCATGTCTATTTTATTTGCATCTCTAGACGTACCTAGCGTTACTGTAGCTAGTGCTTGAGTTTCTCCACGTGTAAACACGGCAGATCCGTGTACAGATGGTAAGTAATCTACCTCACTCCAGATAGGGCGTATCTCTGTAGTCTTACGACCATCAAGACGAAGTCCTTCATTAAGTGTAAGATCACGTATTGCAGCCTTTTCGGCAGCACGGTAATACTTAGATACAAGATCACCAAAGTCTTCAAGTTCTTCCTCAGAAAAAGTTGCTTTGATCTCTTCTTTAATTTCTTTAAAAGCAGCGCTACGCTCATGCTTTGCAGATCCGGCTTGTGCGATTGCATATACCTTATCATACGCCATGTCGTGTACCTTTTGTTTAAGGTCTGCATCTTCTCTTTCGGCTGGGTACTCGCGTACTTCTTTTTTACCAAAAGCTTCTGCAAGGCGTATCTGTGCCTCACACTGTACTTTAATGTGGTCGTGAGCAAATTTAATTGCGTCTGCCATTTCTTCTTCAGAAATTTCATCCATCTCACCTTCTACCATCATCACAGAATCTGCAGAGGCACCTATCATCATATCGATGTCAGACTCTTCTAGCTGTGCTCTAGTAGGGTTAATGATAAACTCACCGTTTACACGTCCTACTCTTGCCTCAGAGATAGCACACTCAAATGGGAAGTCAGATAGTTGGATAGCAGCACTTGCTGCAAGACCTGCCATAGCATCTGGCATAACGTCATCATCATGAGACATTAACTGGATCATCACCTGAGTTTCAGAGTGGTAATCTTTTGGGAATAATGGACGTAGTACACGATCCACAAGACGCATAGTTAATACTTCACCGTCAGATGGACGTGCTTCTCTTTTAAAGAAACCACCTGGGTAACGACCTGCAGCTGCAAACTTCTCACGGTAATCTACCGTAAGTGGTAAGAAGTCTACGTCTTTACTCTCGTAGTTTGATACTACTGTACAAAGCAACATACACTTTCCAGACTGTACTACTACAGATCCGTGTGCTTGCTTTGCAAGTTTTCCTGTTTCGATAGAGATTTCTCTTCCATCACCAAGGTCGATGACCTCTTTGTAAACCTTTGGAATCATAAAATGTGTTTTTCACCTCGATCTATGTCGAGATATTCTCACGTGCAAAGGATTGTTGTAATCCCGCTTTCGCGAAAATTGTTAATGTTAGAACACCCTTCGTGGGTATTCCATGTGTCGTTGCGTTGTGTAGTTGATGTATCTGTAAAAAGATACGGGATGATTAAAGGGTAGTTACTTCCCAAAAATCGGACACCAATGAAAAACTAGCTGTGAAAGCTTTCTCTGCCGTTTTTGTTATGATATGTAATCATACAAAAGGTCTTATATAATATGTTTTGCCTGTGGCAAAAATCTGAAATTTTAGTAACTAGCCATTATGGTTGTGTACTAATGTGTTTTCAGAATGTGATCCGTTTTGAAATTTCGCGAAAGCGTATCTCTCAAAACATCGGTATTAAATATATAGAAAAAGGGAGCCGTGAAGCTCCCTTTTTAAAAAATTATTATTTACGGATACCTAGTTCCTTAATAATAGCTCTGTAACGTAAGATATCTTTTTTCTTTAAGTAATCAAGTAAAGAACGACGCTTACCTACTAGCATTACTAGTGAACGCTCTGTAACATAATCTTTACGATTTGTTTTCAGGTGGTTAGATAAGTGTGAGATACGTTGTGTAAAGATTGCGATTTGACCCTCAGCAGATCCTGTATCGTTTTTCCCTTTACCGTGCTTTGCAAAAAGCTCTTGTTTTTCTTCTTTTGTTAAATACATTCCAGTATTATTTTAAATGAAATTCATGTATTGATAGCGTCTCTATCAGCGTGCAAAGATACATTATTCTTTGTATTATCAAACTGTTGAGGCTCAATTTACAGCCATTTCTGTAAATTAAAGCCTTTACCGCTAGTTTTTAGGCAAAATTGCAAGATCTATAGGGCCTGCCTATATATAAAAATCACGTTAAACGGTATGCATGATACCATCTAACGTGATGTTACTATTGTTGAGTTTGTAACTCGCGTTTTACGATTAGCTATTTGCTTCGACTAGCTCTTTATTTTTACTTAATGTTATTGCTAGGTTACCTAGTAGTACACCATAGATGACTTTAGAACATACATCTGCAATTGTGTATACAAGTTGTCTCGCCATCACACCGTCTTCACTGTATAAAAATCCGTCTACACCAGTAAGGTATGGCATTAAGTAAGCGCCTGGGTATAAAGTCCACGATATTAAAAATAAGATCCAGATATTAGAAAGTATTTTTTGTCCTGCCGGAGAAATGCCTTCTTTTCCTTCTTTGATTACCTTTTTCATTACCCATAAAATATGGAAGAAAAATGCAGATGAAATAGCTCCCCATACTAAAAAGGCAGTCAAGTTACTTACTTCATGAAACTGGCCAATATATCCAGTAATAATCATCATTGCTCCAGAAAACCAGAACTGATTACGCACTGAGCTAAATTTTGAAGAAGTTAAGCTTACCACAAATAGAATTTGGAATAAAAGCATAGGTACATCGATGAGCCAGTTGAGATAGCGATATCCATTATTAAATAAATCTCCACTTGGATCTAGAAAATATCTTCCTACTTCTTCATTATAGGTGAAACTGGATGTCCAGTTTTGTGCCTGCGCATATAAAAGTAAAAATGCCGATACCATCACCACAGCTGATAAGATGTTCGACATTTGAAATTTTTTATCTACATTTTTGATGGTAAGGATAAAGTAGAGTAAGCCTGCGAGCATCACCGCATATCCTAATGTGAGAATATGTGATGTAAATTGATAAGCAATCTCAGAGAAGCCTTCTGTTGCGCCTATGAAGTTTTCAAAATTTGCATTTCCTAGTTCTTGTGTCATAGCAATTTTTTTATGGTTTTTCTTTTTTCCATAAAATTACGACTAACGATTACTTTGTTTAAGTTATTTAGTATTTAATTAAACAAAATTAAGAAAACAATAAGAGTGCGGGGTTTATAAGTGACTTACAAGGTGCTTTTAGGAGGAAGTGAGTTCCGTAAATAATCCTTCTAAGCTCACGTTTTTTTGATTGAGTTGTAGGATTTTAAGGTCGTTATCATGTGCAAAGTCAAAGACTTTTGCTCTCATATCATCTTGAGTACTAAACGTAATTTCATAAGTAAATCCTGTAGTGTTTTTTACAGAAGCTACTTTGTCTAGCCTGCTCAATGCAACTTCTTCTACGCGGTAATCAAATTCGGCTATGACTATTTGCTGCTGTCCATCTCGTAGTTCCGTCATTTTTTTGTCGGCTACTATAGTTCCTTTATTAATAATAATGACACGATCACAGATGGCTTCTACCTCTTGCATGATATGCGTACTCATTAATATCGTTTTTTCCTTACCTATATCTTTAATCAGATTTCTAATATCTAACAGCTGATTAGGATCGAGTCCCGTAGTTGGCTCGTCTAGTATCAATACTTCTGGGTCATGTAGTAAAGCAGTAGCAAGACCTACACGCTGTCTGTAACCTTTTGATAGTTGGCTTATTTTTTTATGTGCCTCAGAGGTTAGTCCTGTGAGGTTGATAACTTCATCTATACGTTCTTTTGATACCTTATAAACTCCTGCATTAAACGCTAGATATTCTCGCACATACATTTCTACATAAAGCGGGTTGTGTTCTGGTAAGTAACCCACAGCACGACGTACTTCTTGTACATTACTTTTTGTGTCATATTCATGCACCGTTGCTGTTCCAGAGGTAGGAGTTAGGTAGGTGGTGAGTATTTTCATCAATGTACTCTTGCCAGCACCATTAGGTCCAAGAAAACCTACAATTTCACCTTTTTGTAGGGAAAAGGAAATATGATCAAGCGCTTTCTGAGTGCCGTACATTTTTGTGATGTCTGTTACTACAATGGACATAGAGGAGTGTTTAATACTGTAAATGTAAGAATTGATAACGGGAGGATACATCTAAAAGTGTGATGATCATCCATGCGGATTAGATTTTAAGATAAGGATAGGTGTCGTATTCTCATTTTCATTAGTTTATCAATGTTTGATTGATAATTTCTCAAAATCTACGGCTTATAAAAAATATTTCACAAAAGGAGCTAAATAAATTGGCTCATTAGATATTTTTTCTACTTTAGCAGTCAAATAACTCAACATGTTATCAAACGTTTATTATTGGAACAATTTTTTCTATTTCTTCTTTTACGGGAAGAGATCAGGATTGATATTGTGCTAATTTAATAACACTCAATATTTCAATAAGTCCTGATAAATTTTTATCAGGATTTTTTTTTGCACAATTATGAAAGTAGCAATACAAGGCGTACAAGGATCATTTCATCACAAGGTAGCTCAAGAATTTTTTGGGACAGACGTTGCTGTGGTGGAGTGTATGTCTTTTCCTAGGCTAGTAGACGCACTGGTAGAAGGCGAAGTACAAGATGCTGTGATGGCTATAGAAAATAGTATCGCAGGGGCAATACTCCCTAACTATGCGCTGCTAGATAAACATGATTTGCATATAGAAGGAGAGTTCTACCTTGATATCCAGCACCAGTTAATGGCGTTGCCAGGTCAAGCAATAAATGACATAAAGGAGGTGTGGTCGCACCCTATGGCGATTTTGCAATGTCGTGAGTTTTTTAGAAACTACCCAGACATAAAACTTGTAGAAGATACAGATACCGCGGGTGTAGCACGTGAGATACAAGAAAACCAATTACAAGGAATAGCAGCCATAGCAAGCACAGCTGCAGCAAGTATTTATAATCTAGAAATCATAAGAGAGTCTATACAGACCATCAATGAGAATGCAACTCGCTTCTTTATTTTAAATAAGGATAAAAAACTAGTAAAAGGTGTTATTGATAAGGCATCTATAAGATTTTCGGCAGATCATAAGCGTGGTAGCCTAGCGGCAATTTTAAATGTACTGAGTGATTGCAAGATGAATCTCACAAAAATTCAGTCCATGCCTATAATCGAGAAGCCGTGGAAATATGCCTTTTTTGTAGATGTCACTTTTGATACGATAGAAAGCTTTAATAAGGCAGTACAATTACTAGAAATCATGGCAAATGACTTTAAAGTACTAGGAGCTTACAAAAACAGAAAGCAATGATGCAACCAGCAAATAGGTTACAGGAAACCAAGGAATACTACTTCTCGCGAAAGCTAAAAGAAGTTCGCGCACTCATTGCAGACGGTCATCCTGTGATTAATATGGGAATAGGAAGCCCAGATATGCCAGCGCCTCCGGCAGCAGTTGCGGCGATGCTCAAAGGATTACATGATAGTGTAGCTCACCAGTACCAGAGTTATACCGGTATTCCTGAGTTGCGAGGAGCCATGGCAGATTTTTATAAAAAGCAATATGGAGTCATCGCAAATCCAGATACTGAGATATTACCACTTATGGGTTCTAAGGAAGGTATTATGCACATTTCGATGGCATTTTTAAATCCCGGAGATAAAGTCCTTTTGCCTAATCCTGGATACCCTAGTTATGCTGCGGTAACAAAACTTGTGGAAGCAGAAGCAATTACATACGATCTCAATGAGGAGAACGGATGGTTGCCAGACTTAAAAGCGCTGGCGGCTCAAGATCTTTCGGGTGTAAAGTTAATGTGGGTAAATTATCCTCACATGCCTACGGGGACTAAGGTGCCAGATGGTTTTTTTGAAGAATTGATCGCTTTCGCGAAAGCGCAACACATACTAGTAATCAACGATAATCCATATAGTTTTGTCCTTAATGACAATCCGCAATCATTGCTTGCGGTTCCAGGAGCGGCTGAAGTAGCCTTAGAACTTAACAGTCTTAGTAAGACCTTTAACATGTCTGGATGGCGTGTGGGAATGGTACTAGGAAGCGCCGAAAATATAGGTCACGTATTGCGCGTAAAATCTAATATGGATAGCGGTATGTTTTATGGCATACAGAAAGGAGCTGTAGCAGCCTTAGGCTTAGGAGATGACTGGTTTGAGCATATCAATACCATTTATGGACGCCGCCGTAAACTAGTTTATGAGCTTGCCGAAAGGTTAGGTTGTACCTACGACAGAGAGGCTGTAGGATTATTTGTCTGGGCAAAACTGCCAGAAGGAATCGATGCAGAGGCTTTTATAGATAACATCTTGCTGGAGAAATTCATTTTTATCACACCAGGAACCATTTTTGGAACGATGGGGAAAGGATACATCAGATTTAGCCTTTGTGTAAAAGAAGAAAAAATTAAAGAAGCAATAAGTAGATTTTAAGATAATTAATAGCTGGATATGAGGTGTTTTTGTTAATAAAACATTGAATTTGAGCAATTAGAGAGTAATATTTAGATAATGAAAGACATTTACATCATAGGGTTGGGGCTTATAGGAGGATCATTTGCGCGAGATTTGCGCGAGCAAGAACCTGCGGCAACTATTTATGGTATAGATGCAAGTGATTCTCACCTAGCCGAAGCGTTGTCATTAGGTTTTATAGATAAAGGCGCCGTACTAGAAGATATTAAAACAGCAGACCTCGTAGTGCTGGCAATCCCAGTAGATGTGGCTATTCACGTACTACCAGACGTTCTTAATCATATAGGAGACGATACGATTGTGGTCGACATGGGATCTACAAAACAAGCCATTTGTGAAGTAGTAGCATCACACCCTAAACGTCGCAATTTTCTTGCATGTCATCCTATCGCAGGGACAGAGTTTTCTGGGCCTAGTGCAGCGATTACAGGCTTATATACTGGGAAGACTAATATTATATGCGAGGTAGAGAAAACAGCTTTTAAGCTGCAAGAACAAGTGCTAGACCTCTTCAAAAATATGGGAATGCGCATACGCTACATGGACCCTGTGTCTCATGACAAGCATATTGCTTACGTAAGTCACCTCTCACACATAAGCGCGTTTATGCTAGGTAAGACGGTGATACAAAAAGAGAAAAATGAACGTGATATTTTTGACATGGCAGGCAGCGGTTTTGCATCTACCGTGCGTTTGGCAAAAAGTAATCCAGTAACATGGACCTCGATTTTTAAAGAGAATAAAGAGAATGTCTTAGAGACATTAACTGAATATATTGCCAATCTCAACGATTTTAAAACACTTCTTGAAAATGATGATTTTCAAGGGGTGCACGATGAGATGGAAAACACGAACCACATTAAGGAAATTTTAAACGGAATTAAATAGTTTTGCGCTTTCGCGAAAGCGTAAATATCAAAAGCCCGAAGCGGCACAAATTAAATGTTATGGAAAATAAGAAAGAACTTAGAAATTGGTTAGACGCTTTTGGCCTTGATCACCCTCTTGTAATTGCAGGACCATGTAGTGCAGAGACGGAAGCGCAGGTGCTTAAAATTGCTCACCAACTGAAAGACACAGATGCTACCGTACTACGTGCCGGGATCTGGAAGCCAAGAACGCGTCCAGGAAACTTTGAAGGAGTAGGTGCTCTTGGACTTAAATGGTTACAAAAAGCCAAAGAAGAAACAGGAATGCTTACTACGACAGAGGTTGCAAATGCAAATCACGTAGACCTAGCTCTTGAAGCAGATATCGATATCTTATGGATAGGGGCTCGTACAACAGTATCTCCATTTATCGTTCAAGAAATTGCAGAAGCTCTTAAAGGAACAGATAAAACGGTGCTTATTAAAAACCCAGTAAATCCAGATCTTGCCTTATGGTTAGGGGCGGTAGAGCGTTTTTATACTCAGGATATTAAAAATCTAGGTGTAATACACAGAGGGTTCTCTACGTATGAGAAGACACGTTACAGAAATAATCCAGAATGGCAAATAGCGATAGATCTTCAGAATAAATTTCCAGATCTTCCTTTAATTCTAGATCCGTCACACATTGCTGGACGTCGTGATATTATTCATGATTTATGCCAGACAGGTCTTGATCTCAACTATGATGGTATCATGGTAGAGACGCATTATGACCCAGATAATGCATGGAGTGATGCTGCACAGCAAATCACACCAGCTACGCTCGTGCAAATGATGAAGGATTTAAAAATCCGCAAAGAAGAAGGTACAGAGGTAGAGTACAATAATAAATTGAACACATTGCGTACTAAGATTGACGTGATAGATCATCAGCTTATTGAAAGCTTAGGAAAGCGCATGAAAATCTCTGATAGTATAGGAGAGCTTAAGGCAGAAAATAACGTTTCGATTTTACAGACAAAACGATGGAACGAAATCCTAGGTAAGATGATTTTAGAGGGAGAGCAAAACAATCTAAGCGAAGAGTTTATACTACGTGTATTTAAAGCAGTACACCAAGAGTCTATAAATCACCAGAAGAAGGTGGCGAAGTCGTAAGACTTTAGATAGCTAGCTATAAAGAAAAAGGCTCAACGTAATGTTGAGCCTTTTTTTATTTGTGAGTAAAGTGATTAATCTTTCTTAGTGTAAGCAAGTCTTCTAGATGCTTTTCTCATTAAGACATTTACCAAGTCTTCAGGAGAGCTACCTAGCCCACCACGTACTTTTTTGTTATAGTTCCATAGAAGTTGGCCATCTGCTCCATTGTTTACATTCATGTTTACAATAGCACTATTTGTAGATCCACCAAAGCCTATTAGTAAAGACAGGGCAACGCTGGCTCCTTCGCTCATAGGTTTGTTAGTCTCATAATCTCCAGATATGATGGCATCTACCTCTAGAATTTTAGCAAGTTCGTCAGTAGTGTACTCATAAATGTTGTCATAGTCAATACCTTCCTTTTTTAGAAGAGCATTTGTTCTAGAAGGTTGTTGGATTTCTAGAGTAGTAAGTTTACCTCTTTTTTTTCTTTTTAGAAACCAAGAAAACATACCAGTTTGTAATCCCTCACCTTCTGCTTTTTCAAGACGGCTTAGTTGCTCATCTGTCATGTCTTTCATTTGTCTAGGTCTAAGCTTTACCTGAGTTTTAAATGGTACGATTGCGATAATTTTATGCTCCTTAGCAATTTCATCAAACGCTGGGTTTTCATACAGGCTTGTTTGAGCTACAAGGAAAGGAGTCATTAAAATAAAAGCTGCAATAAAAAGAATTGATTTTTTCATTAATATCATTTTTGATTGATTTATTGCGCTAAAATATTAAAATCTTGCTGTAAATTCCTACAATTCTTAAAATTAAGACAAGTAGTTTTTTTAATATTTCTAGTGAGTAACTAAAAAGAAAGTATTTTTGCAATTGACACAAGCGTATGACAGGAACTGTTTATAAATCTACTGGAAGTTGGTACACCGTAAAGACGGATGGCGGCCAGTGGTATGAATGTAGAATAAAAGGAAAATTCCGTATTAAAGGAATTAAAAGTACAAATCCAGTTTCTGTAGGAGATGTTGTAGATTTTGATCTTGATACTAAAAGTGATGTTGAGACGGGTGTGATTACAAAAATACACGACAGAGATAACTACATTGTACGTAAGTCTGTAAACCTTTCTAAGCAAACACACATCATCGCTAGTAACGTGGATACTGTATTCTTACTAGTGACGCTTAACAATCCGCCTACTTTTACGGCGTTTATAGATCGTTTTCTGGTAACTGCAGAGGCTTACCATATTAAAGCGGTGTTACTCTTCAATAAGATAGATACTTATAATGAAGAGGAAATTATGGAGATAAAATATCTTGCGGCAATGTATCGCGAGATAGGATATGAGTGTGTAGGAATTTCCGCAATTACTGGAAAGAATATCGATGCGGTAAAAGAAATGATGGAAGGTAAGACGTGTATGTTTACAGGTCATTCTGGAGTAGGAAAATCTACTCTTGTCAATGCCATCGAACCTACCTTGGATCTCAAAACAAAGCAAATAAGCGTACAGCACAGTCAAGGACAGCATACTACTACCTTTGCAGAGATGTTTGATTTACATTTTGATGCACGTATTATCGATACTCCTGGAATCAAAGGGTTTGGTATTGTAGATATGGAACGAGAAGAAATAGGAGACTATTTTCCTGAGTTCTTTGCTTTAAAGAGTGAATGCAAATTCAATAACTGTTTGCATCTTGAAGAACCTAAATGTGCTGTAAAAGAGGCACTTGATAATGATGAGCTACATTGGTCACGTTATAAGAGTTATACACAGATGCTAGAAGGAGATGACGAGCAGCATTACAGAAAAGATCACTACCCAGAAGAGCAATAATAATGAAGGCAGTAATTCAGCGAGTAACAGAAGCTTCTGTCACTATAAACGGAGTTGTAAAATCTGAGATTAACCAAGGGTTACTTGTTTTGCTAGGTGTTACTCATGAGGATACCAATGAAGATGTTGAGTGGCTCACAAATAAAATAATTGGCCTGCGAATTTTCAGTGATAATGATGGTGCCATGAATCTTTCTGTGGGTGATGTTGATGGAGACATTTTGGTTATTAGTCAGTTTACGTTATTTGCAAGTACTAAGAAGGGGAATCGACCTTCATTTTTAGAAGCAGCACGACCAGATAAAGCCATCCCGATGTATGAGGAGTTTGTGAGTACGCTTTCGCGAAAGCGCAACAAACCCACCTATACAGGAGAATTTGGTGCAGATATGAAGGTTCAATTACTTAATGATGGGCCTGTTACAATTGTAATTGATACAAAAAACCGCGTATAATTCTTGTAAGAGAATTCTTTAAGTTTTATTTTGGCGCATAATTCATCAATCATCAATCAATTAATGCGTTTTATTTACTTTCTTGCCTTCTTGGGCTTTACTTCTGTGATGTATAGCCAAGATTTAATCTATACTGTAGCTGATATTCCTGAGGAGCTAACAAACAATGCAGATGCTGTTGTAAGGCTTCAAGAAACTCATATTGAAATCTCAGATTATAAAACTCTTTTTAGAGAAGAAAAGAGAGTTGTTACTGTACTTAATTCGAAAGGCTTAAGACATATAAATGCAGCCGAGTTCTATGATGATAACACTAAGGTTTTAAGTCTTCAGGCGATTATACTTGATGCATTTGGAAATGAGGTCGAAAAAATAAAGAAAGGAGACTTTAGAGATGTGAGTGCTGTAGATGGTTTTAGCCTTTATTCAAGCTCAAGAGTTAGATATTTAGACTTTACACCTACTACAGGTTTCCCATTTACAGTGATTTTTACATCTAAAGTAAAATCAGTTAGTACTGCTTTTATCCCATCTTTTAGATTGTACAATAATTTTAGAACTAGTATTGAGAACATAAAATATAATATAAATGTAGCTCCTAGTTTAGGACTCCGCCATAAAATTATTGACGATAATAATGACTTAGAAGTACAGAATCAAATTAATGTAATAAGTATATCAGCTAGTAATAAACTAAGCATCTCACAAGAGACTTATGGTCTTCCTATACATGAAGTAGTACCCAGAGTTTTGTTCTCTTTAGAGAGGTTTCATCTTGCAGGTGTGGATGGTAATGCTAAGAACTGGAAAGAATTTGGCACTTGGATGAATAATAGTTTACTTCGAGGAATGACAGCGCTAGACGATGAAACAGTGTCGGAAATACAGTCTTTAGTTTCTGATGCAAAAACTGATGAAGAAAAAGCGAGAATCATCTACGATTATGTGCAGCAAAAAACGCGATATGTAAGTGTGCAAATTGGTATCGGTGGTTGGAAACCTACTCCCGCTCAAGAAGTCCATGACTTAGGATATGGCGATTGTAAAGGTCTAGTGAATTATACGAAGGCTTTGTTGGAAGTTGTTGGTGTGCCTTCATATTATACCGTAGTATATGCGGGAGATGAAAAGAGAAGTTTAGAAGAGGATTTTGCATCACTGCAAGGTAGTCACGTTATTCTCGCTATCCCTAAAGATGATAATTATACCTGGCTCGAATGCACTAGCCAGACAATACCTTTTGGTTTTTTAGGAGACTTTACAGATGATAGAGATGTACTTGTTATCAAACCAGAAGGCGGATTCATAGTGCACACTCCTGAGTATAGTAATGATACTAATCTTCAGGAAATTGAAGGTGATTACACAGTTGACTTAAACGGGGCACTTTCAGGAGCATTAAGTATATCTACATACGGAACACAATATGATAGCAGATCTGGATTACTTGAGTTAGAGAAAAAAAAACAAAAACGGTATTACTATAATTTTTTTAATAGTATCAATAATCTAAAGATTGATAGTATCAATTTTACAAACAATAAGGACAAGGTGAATCTGCAAGAAAAACTTGTCTTTACATCAAAAAGTTATGCATCTAAAGTAGGTGAAGATTTTACATTAACTCTCAACGCTTTTAATAGAATAAGGCGCATGCCTAGAAAAGAAGTCGAGCGCACAAGTTCCTTTAGAATTGATAGAGGTTATAAGGATGTAGATGTTATTACAATAAATACTCCGAAAGAGTTTAAAATCCGATACTTGCCAGAACCTGTAGTGTTGCACTCAGAGTTTGGAAAATACGTGCTTACTGTCGAATTGATTAATGACAACAGCTTGTCATACAGACGGGTATTAAATATAAATAGCGGAACTTTTTCTAAAGAAGACTATAAAGCGTATAGGAAGTTCTTACAAGGTGTCGCTAAATATGATAATTCAAAAATTTTACTCGAAAAAATATGATAACCAATATGAATAGATTATTACTCATTCTCTTTGTCGTAGGTTTCTCTACAGCCACTTGCTTTTCACAAAATTATAAATTTGGAAAAGTCTCTAAAGAGGAACTGATGCAAGATGTGCACCCTAATGAGCCGGAAGCTGATGCTGCAATTTTATATAGATTATTTAGGACAAAATTCAATTACACTAATGACGAGGGCTTCACAGCAACTACAAATTTTCAAAATCGTATAAAAATTTATAACGAGAAAGGTAATGATTGGGCATCAGTTAGCATATTCCTTTATACTGGCTCAGGAGGTGCGGAAAATATAAATGGTCTCAAAGCGTATACGTATAATCTTGATGAGAAAATAGAGAAAACGAAATTAGATAAAAAGAATATTTTCAAAGAGGAGGTTAATGAGAATTATACTAAGGTAACTTTTTCGATGCCCAATATAAAAAGCGGATCGATTATAGAATATGAATATAGTATCAGGTCGCCGTATTTAACCACTTTTGATAAGTATTACTTTCAAGAATCAATACCTGTTGATGTAGTAGAAATGACTCTAGCTTCTCCTGAGTATCTTGTTTATAAAACTCATCGCAATGGTTGGGTACCTTTTTCTATTGCTAAAAGTTCACGAGAAGGTAATTTTCAAATAAGGTATAAGGAAAAATCAACTTCTAAGATTAAACAACCGGAAAATAGAACTCGGACTATAAAGTATAGAGAAGATATTTCTGAAGTAAATTTAAAAAATGTACCATCTCTCAAATCAGAGCCTTATGCTGGTAATGTAAATAATTACCGTACTACTTTACAGTTTGAATTAGAAATGACTCGTTTTCCTAATGATGCACCTGAGTTCTTTGCAACAAGTTGGGATGAGGTGGCTAGCAATATATACAAATCTTCAGGTTTTGGATCTCAACTTAATAGACAAGGTTTTTTTAAGGATGAGGTTGATCTGCTTATTAATGAGGTGTCAGAAAAAGAAAAGGTTGTGAAAATTTATGATTACATCCGGAATAAGATTACATGGAATGGTAATTATGGGATTTTTGTAGAGAATGGTACAGCTAGTACATTCAAAAACAATATTGGAAACATGGCAGATATTAATTTGTTACTTGTGTCAATGTTGAAGTATGCAGGAATTAAGGCAGATCCTATTTTATTAGGTACAAAATCTCATGGAATTTACCTTTTCCCTACGAGAACTGGATTTAATGCTGTTATAGCTGGAGTAGAGATTGAGGGGGAATTAGTATTGCTAGATGCTTCAGATAAATTAGGTAGTCCTAATATATTGAAAAGTCAACTACTTAATTGGTTTGGAGGAAGAATGGTTGAAGATGATGGCGTATCTAAGGCAATAACTTTAAAAAATGCACAAGCAATACACTATGCTCTTGCCAATGTAAATTTTGATGATACGGGAATTGCCAGTGCATCGGTAAAAAATAGATTTTCAAATAATTATGCTTATGAAATGCGAAAATCTTTATACGGTAAAGAAGAGACTGAACTTAGCACAGCAGTGTCTGCAGAATTTAATGATACTGAAATAGAAAATCTTAATGTTTCTGACTTATTAAATACATACAAGCCTTTAAGTGTATCTTTTGATGCAGATGTTGCTAGTTATTTTGAGACTATAGGAGATAAAATTTATTTGAACCCATTATTTTTTTATAGTACAGACGAGAATTTATTCAAGTCCGATGAAAGAACACTACCTGTAGATTTTGATTATTCTCGTTCGGATCGAATAACCATCAATATAAGTATTCCTGAGGGCTACGTTGTAGAGACTCTTCCAGAACCATTAGTGGTTTCTATGGTGGATGGTATAGCTTCTTATAAATATAATATCTCGAACGCTACGGCAGGTTTATCTATTTCAGTGCAACGAACTATAGATACACCATTAGTAGCAGTAGATTATTATAAATCTTTAAAAGCTTTTTTTGAGATGATTATTAAGAAAGAAAGTGAGAAAGTTGTCTTCAAGAAAGCCTAGTGAATCAAATTTTCTGAATAGATACTTTTTAGATTTTATTTACTTTAAAAATTTAATATGAATAAATTATTACTCTTTTTTTTTATTGCAAGTTTTTGTTCAGCCACTTGCTTAGCGCAAAATTATAAATTTGGTAAGGTTTCTAAAGAAGAGTTGCTGGAAGTAGAGCATCCTTTAGAGCCTGAGGCAAAGGCTGCTATATTGTACAGGAATTTTGAAACTACTTTTATTTATGCTAAAGAGAAAGGGTTTACAGGTCTCATAAAAAGACAGGAACGCATAAAGATTTATAACAAAGACAACAATGATTGGTTAACGGTGAGTGTCTATTTGTATCAAGGGGCTAATAACAGTGCAAATGAGGTTTTGAGTGGCCTTAAGGCATATACTTTCAATTTTGATGGAGACGTAGAAAAAATCAAACTTGATAAAAAACAGATTTATAAAGAGAAGATTAATGAGAGGTACACAAAAGTTACTTTTACAATGCCTAACATAAAAAACGGTTCTGTAATAGAGTATGAATATTCCATAAGAACGCCTTATCTAAATAAATTTGATAAATTTTACTTCCAAGAATCTATACCTATAAAAAAGGTGGGATTATCTTTTGAAGCTCCCGAGTATCTTGAGTATAAAATTCATAGAAGCGGCTGGTTGCCATTCAAAATTAACACAAGTTCAAGAGGCCGAAAATTATCAATTCCTTACAAGCAAAAAGCTCAAGGATTGGCTATAAAGGAAAAAAAGGGAACAAATGTATTTGAATTTGACGATATAGAATCCTCAGTAGTCCAGAATGATGTTCCATCTCTTAAGAGAGAGCCGTTTTCTGGAAATGTAAACAACTATAGGTCTACACTTCAATTTGAATTATCTGCTACCCGTTACCCTAATCAAGTGCCAGAATTTTATACATCTAACTGGGGTGATGTAGCAAAGCAAATTTATGACTCGCCTAATTTTGGTGGGCAACTCAGAAAAAAAGGATTTTTTAAAGATGATATTGATCAACTAATTGTCGGATTGTCTAAAAAAGAAGCAATACTCCGCATTTATGATTATGTTAAAACTAAAATGGTTTGGGATGGTTTTTACGGTATATATGTTAATGATAATTTATCTAGTGTCTATAAAGAAACGAAGGGAAGCCTTACTGAAATAAACTTGCTCCTAGTGTCAATGCTTCAATATGCTGGTATAGACGCATCACCAGTGATACTCGGAACTAAGTCTAACGGGATTTTTTTATTTCCAACCCAGTCAGGATTTAATGCAGTTATTGCTTGTGCTAAAATAGACGGAGATTTATTGTTGCTTGATGCATCAGATAAGATGTCAAGTCCTAATGTGCTTAAACCAGAATTACTTAATTGGTTTGGAGGTAGATTATTAAAAGAAGATGGAGTCTCAGAAGAAATAAAACTAATTGCAAAGCAAGCTACCCACGATGCTGTTGTTAATGTGAAAATTGACGAAGAGAACTCGCCTATGGTCATGGCAAATAATAGATATACCAATAATGATGCATATAAAATGCGTAAAAATTTATCGGGTAAAGATGTTTCAGAAATGGCAATATATATATCTTCCATTTATAAAGATTATGAAATACTTGATCTTGGGGTAAAAGAAATAGATAATGTCTATAAGCCACTCAAGTTGTCATTTAAGTCAAGGGCAGATGATTATATTGAAACGATAGGTGATAAAATGTACATAAGTCCACTATTATTTTATGGCGAAGAAATAAATGTCTTTAAAGAAGAAGAGCGTAAACTACCTATAGATTATGAATATGGGCGTTTGAGTAGGTTTATATTTAATATAGAAATTCCAGACGGCTATCAGGTAGAAAGTATGCCAGAGTCATTATCTGTAAGTCTAGCTGGAAACATCGGATTTTATAAATACATTATATCAAAAAATGTCAATGGGGTTACTATTTCTGTTCAACGATCAATTAATGAGTCATTTCTAGAGGCAGATAGCTACGGTGATTTAAAGAAATTCTATGAAGCAATAGTTTCTAAGGAAACAGAAAAAATAGTATTATCTAAAATCTAATAGTAGGATAAGTTTGGCTTTTGATTAAAACAAAGTAGTTTTGATAAAAAAAGACATGAACATTTCAGACTCACAACAAGCAGTAGACGATTGGATAAAAGCTCACGGAGTGCGCTATTTTAATGAACTTACTAATATGGCTCAGCTTACTGAAGAAGTTGGAGAGGTGGCGCGCATTATTGCACGTCGCTATGGGGAGCAGAGTGAGAAAGAAAGTGATAAAAACAAAGATCTAGGCGAGGAACTTGCAGATGTAATGTTTGTAGTATTATGCCTTGCCAACCAAACAGGAGTTAATCTTCAAGAAGCGTTTGATAAAAAGCTTGATATAAAGACTAAGCGTGATCATGATCGTCATCACAATAATGAGAAATTGAAGTAATAGCCTATGCTCTTAAAAGTACAACATACTGCAGCCAGCAGCAGTGGTGAGATACAAATCACAGGGTCAAAAAGTGAGACTAACAGACTGCTTATCTTACAAGCGCTCTTTGATGGTATTGTGGTAAAGAATATTTCAAATAGTGATGATGCTGCGGTGATGCAAAAGGCACTAGCATCTAAGGATACTGAGGTAGATATTTACCATGCAGGTACGGCTATGCGTTTTCTTACCGCTTATTTTTCTATACAAGAAGGTAGAGAGACATTGCTCACGGGGAGCGAGCGCATGCAGCAGCGCCCTATGGCAATACTTGTAGAAGCATTGCAGCAGTTAGGTGCTCAAGTTTCTTATGTAAAAAATGATGGGTATCCGCCGCTTCATATTAAAGGATGTACACTCACAAAAAGTGAGGTTACGCTCAAGGCAAATGTGAGCAGCCAGTATATCTCTGCACTTATGATGATGGGAGCAGCGCTAGAAAATGGACTTACCATTCATCTCGATGGTAAAATCACTTCGGTACCATATATAAACATGACGCTAGCATTATTACATCAGCTAGATATTGCGGCCACTTTTGAAGGTCAGATTATAACTATCAAACCAGGAAGAAAAAGTAGCGAGCATAGGGAAATTACAGTAGAGTCAGACTGGAGTAGTGCATCTTACTTTTATAGTATTGTTGCGCTTTCGCGAAAGCGTACTTTAGACACTTCTATAACCATAAGCAGTTATAAGGAAGATAGCTTGCAGGGTGATGCGGTCTTGCAAGATATTTATAAGCAGCTAGGTGTAATTTCTGAATTTAATGGGGATACACTTACCTTGTCACTAGCCAAAGATTTTGAACTTCCTGAAACAATCACTTTGGATCTTGCAAATGCGCCAGATATTGCACAGACTATAGCAGTTACTTGTTTAGGACTAGGAGTAGGATGTCATCTCACGGGATTGCATACACTCAAAATAAAAGAAACAGACAGGCTAGAAGCACTACGAGAAGAGATTACAAAGCTAGGCGGTGGGATTATGGTAACAGACACAGATCTTACCTTACTGCCACAAGAAACAGCGCTTAACGAGAATATTACGATTGCGACATATCATGATCATCGTATGGCAATGGCTTTTGCGCCACTAGCGCTATCGGTTCCATTGTTGATAGATGATGCGGGTGTGGTGTCTAAGTCATATCCAGATTTTTGGAAAGATTTAGAAACTTTAGGGTTTGGTCAAGAGATAATTGGCTAAACACTTGACAACGCCTATCTCAAGATTGTATCTTTGCGATCTTGCAAATGAGCGGTTCATACTGCTTTTGTGAGCACAAAAACTAAAATAAAAACCCTTTATGAAGTTATCACATTTTAACTTTGATTTGCCAGATGAATTACTGGCAGATCGCCCAGCCGAAAATCGTGACGAGTCACGCCTTATGGTACTTAACCGCAAAGAGCAGACTATCGAGCACAAAATGTTTAAAGACATTATTGATTATTTTGAGCCGGAAGATGTGATGGTGCTTAATAATACTAAGGTTTTTCCAGCGCGTTTATACGGTAATAAAGAAAAAACTGGAGCACGTATCGAGGTATTCTTACTTAGAGAGCTTAACTCAGAAACACGCCTATGGGATGTTCTTGTAGATCCAGCACGTAAAATACGTATAGGTAACAAGCTTTACTTTGGTGACGATGAGAGTCTAGTAGCAGAGGTAATTGATAATACAACATCAAGAGGACGTACACTTCGTTTCTTATATGATGGATCTTATGAGGAGTTTAGAAAAAAGCTAACTTCATTAGGAGAAACGCCATTACCTAAATATATTAATAGAGAGGTAGAGCCAGAAGATGAAGATCGCTACCAGACCATTTATGCAACAGAAGAAGGAGCTGTAGCAGCACCTACTGCAGGATTACACTTCTCAAAGCACTTGTTAAAGCGTCTTGAAATTAAAGGAGTAGACTTTGCTGAGGTTACACTACACGTAGGTTTAGGAACTTTCAGTGCAGTTGAGGTAGAAGATCTATCTAAGCATAAAATGGATAGTGAAGAGGCATATATACATAAGCCAGCAACAGAAATCATTAACAAGGCGCTGAAGGAAAAACGTCGTATTTGTGCCGTAGGTACAACTTCAATGAGAGTGATGGAGAGTGCTGTTTCTAGCAATAATACTCTTAACGAGTTTGGTGGATGGACTAACAAATTTATCTTCCCTCCATACGATTTTAGTATTGCAAATTGTATGATTACAAACTTTCACACGCCTAAGTCTACTTTATTAATGATGGTTTCTGCATTTGCAGGTCATGACTTTATGAAGAAAGCTTATGAAGAAGCGGTAAAAGAGAAATATAAATTCTACTCTTACGGAGATGCAATGTTGATTATCTAATTTCAACATATATAACTATAGAAACCCAAACAGCAATGTTTGGGTTTTTTGTTTTAGGAGCATCACCTTATAGTATTTGTGGTATCTAGTTTCCCGCTTTCATTGCAATTCCTCGCGCCGGCTTCGCCAGGCAGCTGTGGGATTTTCATTACAATCGGGGCTAGGGAGTTAAGCCCACTTGTGTACGCTAGTATTCTTAATGCTCATCATTAAGCTGCTTCACAATGGCTGCAATGTTTTTGTTTTTTGAAGTTCGGTCTAGAACCTTAGGTGGAGCTTGTCGCACTTCACAATCTTTAATGGCGCAACGCTCGCAAGTTACTCCTACATTACGCGTGGGGATATTTGGATCCTTAAGGAATTTTATTTTGCGCTCTAGTTGTTTGTTGATGAGGAGACCTATGCTTATGCTTCTAAACTTGTCTTCTTTAAAGGGGTCCTTTGTAGCGGTAGATAAAACTAAGTACCGTACACCTTCATTTTCATAATTAGAAATTTGCAAGTCAAACTTACTATTCTCGCTACTCTTAGATAGATCTTTAAGTACTTGTAGTGACACCCATCTTCTGCAATAGTGTTCATCACTCTCATTAGCTCTTGGTGCGTGCTGGTGTGCTAGGTGTAGCTCCTTTGTGAGGTGAAATTTTGTGTCGTTAAGTTTGTGCGTAAACCGCAAGAAAAACAAGTTTTTAATGTTGAATTCTTTAGGTAGGATATTTGTAAGTCGCTGATAGAAAGACTCAGGTGATGCGTTAAATTCATTTGTAATGTGCTCAAAAGTATCTTTTTGAAAAGTACGCTCCTTAAAAATATCTTTGATTTTAGTTGTGAGGTTTTTTCTTGGAATGATTAATGCTCCAGCAAAGTAAGAGGCATAAAAATTATTGAGCACTTGGTCAAAAGTTTCAAAAAGAATCCACGGGAACGTGTATAGCCTTTCTGTAATGTTTAGATAATTATAGGCTATTTCCTTTGCGTAGATAAATGTGCGTTGTGACTCATCTATATCACCCGCGACTAGTAGCGATCGTGATTTTGGAATAAAAACAGATCGGAGGTTATCTAAATCCTCGTGTTTGTCTAGTTCATCATTTTTTATGGTGTAGTTGTACTCTTCTATGAGAATTTCCTCTAGTTCATTTGATAAGATACCCTGTCCTTGATTTATTTGATAAGACTTAACAAAGTCGAGCACTTTTTGCTCTACGTTGTCAAAGTAGTTATTGTTTGCCTCTTGAAATGATCGCACAGAGGCTAGAAAGAAGCTTTCTCTGCTAAAGTTGTAGTGTTGCGCTATCTCTATAATTGTGCTTATAAAAGCATTGACCTTGGCTGGAGCATTAGATACAATATCTATTAAGTCACTTTCCTTAATCCCAAAAAGCTCAAGAGGTATCTCTTTGAGAATCTTTGATTTTAAAATCTCTCCTATGGGAGCAAGATTTTTATCAAGTTTCAAAGAGACCATTTGATCATATGGAATGTCTAATTTTTCAGAAAGTGTGACAATCTTATCTGGTTTAGGATATTTTTTTCCATTTTCAATTTCATTTAAATATGATTTTGAAAGCCCTGTAAGTTTTGATAGTCCAAAAAGTGATAAATTCTTGTCAGTCCTTATCTGGCGTAGCTTTAAGCCAAATATAAGTTTGATATCTTCTTCTTCCATATAAACAAATATACCACTTTTTGCGAACAGCTATCTTTAGTGAAAATATATTTTTAGCGAACGTTCGCTTTTTTAATCAAAGTATTTTTTTTAACATTGTGCCATAGAATTTTAAAAAGATAATTATGGCTCCTGAAATAAACCAACATGCACTAAGCTTTAGCAACCAAGTAAAAAGCTATTATTCAGAAATACTCACTGATGAGGCATTAGACTTCATTAAGGCGCTTCATGATAAGTTTAATCCCGCACGTTTAGAGTTATTACGTTCTAGAGAGCAACAACAGTTACTATTTGATCAAGGGCAAAAGCCTGTCTTTCCTTTAGAAACACAAGAAATAAGAGAGGGTGAGTGGACTGCGGGAGAGATTCCTCAAGATTTGCAAGATAGAAGGGTGGAGATCACAGGACCTACAGATCGTAAGATGGTTATTAACGCACTTAACTCTGGTGCAAAAACATTTATGGCAGACCTAGAAGATAGTACTGCGCCTACATGGAGAAATGTGATGGAAGGTCAGATTAACTTGCGAGATGCTGTAAATAAAACAATATCATATCACCACCCTACTAAGGATAAAAAATATACACTCAATGATGCTGTGGCTACATTACTGGTAAGGCCAAGAGGGTGGCACCTTAATGAAAAACATGTTCTTGTAGACGGCGTAGAAGTGTCTGGGTCTTTGTTAGATTTTGGATTGTACTTCTTTACAAACGTACGTCAGTTACTAGAAAATGGTACAGGACCCTATTTCTACCTAGCAAAACTTGAGCATTACAAGGAAGCGAGACTATGGAATGAGGTTTTTAAATTTTCTCAAGATTACTTAAATATTCCTGAGGGAACGATTAAATGTACGGTACTAATCGAGACAATCACGGCAAGCCATCAGTTGGATGAAATTATTTATGAGTTAAAGGATTATATCGTTGGTCTTAATTGCGGTCGCTGGGATTATATATTCTCGTATATCAAGAAGTTTAGAAATGATCCTGATTTCTTAGTTCCTAACAGGGATCAAGTAGGAATGACGGCGCCTTTTATGGACGCATATTCTAAGTTGGTAATACAAAGGTGTCACAAACGCGGAATCCTAGCAATAGGAGGTATGGCAGCGCAAGTGCCTATTAAAAATGACTCCTCGGCAAATCAAGCAGCTTTAGAAAAAGTAAGAAAAGACAAAGAACGCGAGGTTATAAATGGACACGATGGTACATGGGTTGCTCATCCAGCGCTTGTTCAAATTGCGATGGATGAGTTTGATAAACATATGCCTACAGCAAACCAGCTGAACATTACAAGAGATGATGTTGTTGTGACAGCAGATGACCTAGTTGCAATTCCTGCGGGCACGGTCACAGAAGCTGGAGTACGTAAAAATATTAATGTAGGAATACTCTATCTCAACGCATGGTTAAGTGGTCAAGGTGCGGTAGCTCTCTATCACTTAATGGAGGACGCTGCTACTGCCGAAATCTCTAGAACACAAATTTGGCATTGGATAAAAAACAAAGCAGTGCTGGAAGATGGAAAAGCATTTACAAAAGAATACTTCAATGAGCTTTTTGATGAAGAAGTTGAAAAAATCATTACTGAAGTGGGTTCTCATAAAATAAAAGAAACTCAGTTTGAGAATGCATTTAATCTTTTTAAAGAGTTGGTTCTAGCAGAAGACTTTGAAGAGTTCTTAACCACGCCAGCTTATAAATTTCTTTAGGTAAATATCCATAGGCTATTTTTCAAATAATCATAACAAAACTATCACCGCCTTTATAGGCACACATTAAATAAATTTTTAAAACTTAGTATTATGTCAAACTACAATTCGGCTCTTGAAGTTGTTAGATCACTTAAAGCAAAGCATGGAAACTCTTGGAGTGCCATAAGTCCAGAAAATACAGCTCGTATGGCTGTTCAAAATAGATTTAAAACAGGCCTCGACATTGCAAGATATACTGCGAGTATAATGCGCAAGGATATGGAAGAGTACGATGCAAATCCTATGAGTTATACTCAGTCGCTAGGTTGCTGGCACGGGTTTGTAGCGCAGCAAAAAATGATTGCTGTTAAGAAACATCATGGTACTACTAATAAAAAATACTTATACCTCTCTGGATGGATGGTTGCCGCTTTACGCTCAGAGTTAGGTCCTTTGCCAGATCAATCTATGCATGAAAAGACTGCTGTGCCAAAATTAATTGAAGAAATTTATACATTCTTAAGACAAGCAGATGCCGTAGAACTTAATGATTTGTTTCGTCGTCTTGATGCCGGTGAGGATGTGCAAGATCAAATTGATAATTATGAAACGCATATAGTTCCAATTATCGCAGATATAGACGCAGGTTTTGGAAATGAAGAGGCTACTTATTTACTGGCAAAGAAAATGATAGAAGCTGGAGCATGCGCACTGCAGATAGAAAACCAAGTTTCTGATGCAAAGCAGTGCGGTCACCAGGATGGTAAAGTGACCGTTCCTCATGAGGATTTTATAGCAAAACTTAACGCACTACGTTATGCCTTTTTAGAGCTAGGAGTAGATGAGGGTGTTATTGTAGCAAGAACAGATTCTGAGGGTGCAGGTCTTACCCAGAAATTACCTGTAAGCCAAGAGCCAGGAGATCTCGCTTCTCAATATCTCGCTTTTGTAGAGGCAGAAGAAGTAGATATTAATAGCGCAAATGAAGATGATGTGCTTCTTAAAAGAGATGGAAAACTCGTGCGACCAGTAAGATTGCCTAATGGTCTTTACAAGTTTAAGAGCGGTTCAAACATAGATAGAGTGGTGCTAGATTGTATTACGAGTTTGCAAAACGGCGCTGACCTATTATGGATTGAAACGCCTACGCCTAATGTAAAGCAAATCGCTCATATGGTAAATAGAGTGAGAGCAGTAGAGCCAAGTGCAAAACTAGTTTATAATAACTCTCCTTCTTTTAACTGGACACTTAACTTTAGAAATCAAGCGTATGATGAGATGGTAGAGGAGGGTGAAAATATGACTGCATATGATCGTAATAATTTAATGGATGCAGCTTATGATCAGACGGAATTGTCTCATAGAGCAGATGAAAAAATTAAAACATTCCAAAGAGACGGAGCCCTTGAAGCGGGAATATTCCACCACCTCATTACGTTGCCTACTTATCACACTACTGCACTGCATATGAATGATCTTACCGAAGGTTATTTTGGAGATCAAGGTATGCTGGCTTATGTGAAAGATGTGCAAAGGCAAGAGATACGTAAAGGAGTTTCTTGTGTGAAACACCAGAGAATGGCTGGTTCTGACCTAGGAGATGATCACAAAACATTTTATGCAGGAGATAAGGCTCTAAAGGCTGGAGGAGCAAATAATACTAGTAATCAATTTCAAGAGAAGAAAACGGTATTAAATAATAATCCTGTTTTGACAGCGTAGCCTCAAACAAATTGTTAATTGTTGGGAAGGCGGTGTCGTGTATGCCGCCTTTTTCGTTCAGAAATTCTTATTTGGGTGATAATAATGTCTACAATTGCGTCATTTTACCCTGACATTTAATTAGATTGCTATCTTGATAAATAGTTGTAGTGCATGATGTTTACTATGTTACGCTTTCGCGAAAGCGTTATAAGAAGAAATATTTTTAAAGTAAATAGGAAAAGGAAAACCTAAAAAGTATCATTAAAATCTTAGCAAAAATGAAAAGCAGAAAACTACTGATGATCCCTGGTCCAATAGAATTTGAGCCAGATGTGTTACAAGCGATGGCAGTTCCTACTGCGAGTCATGTTGCACCAAATTTTATAGAGGTTTTTGGGAATAGTCTAGATATGATGCGTGAAGTGTGGAATGCTCCGAGTGGACAGCCTTTTGTAGTGGCAGGGAGTGGTACGCTTGCGATGGATATGGCAGCTGCAAATCTAATAGAAAAAGGAGATGCTGCGCTAGTTGTTTCTTCTGGTTATTTTGGAGAACGTTTTAAAGATATACTGGAAACCTATGGTGCAGATACGACCATATTAAGTGCGCCTATAGGCGAGGTTGTGTCTTTAACGGAGATAGAAGCGGCTTTTAAAACAAAAAAATATAAGGTAGTTACCTTCACGCATGTAGATACATCTACAGGTGTCATGGTGGCGCCAGAGCCTCTGTGTAAACTTGCAAAAAAATATAATGTACTTACTATACTTGATGGAGTATGCTCTGTAGCTGGTCAAGAAATCTTGCAAGATGCCTGGGGTGTAGATGTGGTCCTTACAGGATCTCAAAAGGCAATAGGTGTGCCGCCAGGATTAGCATTACTAGTAGCATCGCAAAAAGCAATAGAAGTGTGGAAAAACCGAAAAACACCTGTTCAAAATTACTATGCATCTTGGAATAACTGGTTGCCCATTATGACAGCATATGAGGAAAGGCGTCCATCTTATTTTGGCACGCCACCTGTTAACTTAATTCTTGCACTTGAAAAAAGTATGCAATTAATTTGTAGTGAAGGAATGGTCGCAAGAGTACATAGGCATGAGCGTCTTGCTAGTGCTTTTAGAGCTGCAATCCGTTCTTTAGATTTAGATATATTACCAAAAACAGAAGAGATTGCTGCGAGTACGCTTACTGCAGTGTACTATCCAGAGGGTCTTGATGGGGCTGCTTTGAGAGCAAATATGACGCAAGATGATGTGATTGTGGCCGGAGGCTTGCTCTCAGAAATCAAAGCCAATTACTTTAGAGTAGGGCACATGGGATCTGTGTCGGCAAATGATTTGCTTTGTGTGATAGGTGCATTAGAACGCTCCCTATCTGCTTTAAATTATTCTTTTGAATCTGGCATAGGTTTGAAAGTTTTTCAAGATAGTCTGGACTAAAAATGCAATTATTTTATGAGTTTATAACGCTAGTTTCTCCCTAAGAAGTCTGGCGTTTTTATTTGAAATAGGTTTGTGTGTCATTGTTTTGATAGTATTGAAAAGCTTTTAATAGTAAGCTTGTATTCAAACGTGAAAACCAACAAACAACTACGTACCTTTGCATTGTGAAAACAGATAAGAGAGACATACGTAAATTAAGTAAGGAAGAGCTTAGAGATTTTTTTGTAGCTCAAGGCGATAAAGCCTTCCGAGGAAATCAGGTATATGAATGGCTGTGGCAAAAAGGCGCACACGACTTTATTGATATGACAAACCTTTCTAAGGATACTCGTATACTCTTAGATGAAAACTTCGTGATTAATCACATCCGTGTAGACCAGATGCAGCGCAGTAGTGACGGTACTATAAAAAATGGAGTAGAGTTACATGATGGTCTCATGGTGGAGTCTGTATTGATTCCTACAAAAAATAGAACAACTGCTTGTGTTTCGTCACAAGTAGGCTGTAGCCTTAACTGTAAGTTTTGTGCTACCGCACGTTTAAAACGCATGCGTAATCTCAATCCAGATGAGATTGTAGATCAAGTGGTCGTGATAGATAGACAAAGTAGACTATATCACGATAAGCCGCTCTCTAATATTGTCTTTATGGGAATGGGAGAGCCTTTAATGAATTATAATAATGTCATTAAAGCGATTGATAAGATTACAGATCCTGAAGGATTAGGGATGTCTCCTAAGCGCATTACGGTTTCTACCTCTGGAGTGCCTAAGATTATTAAGAAAATGGCAGATGATGAGGTGAAGTTTAACCTTGCTGTTTCATTACACTCTGCGCTTGATGATGTGCGTACAGAGATTATGCCTTTTAATGAGCAAATGCCACTTGCAGATCTTAAAGAGGCGCTTATTTACTGGTATCAAAAAACAGGGAAACGTATAACCTATGAATACGTGGTATGGGATGGTATTAATGATCGTCAGATAGATATTATGGCCTTGTTAGACTTTTGTAAAGCAGTACCTAGCAAAGTAAATATCATTGAATATAACCCCATTGATGATGGTCAGTTCCAGCAAGCAAATCCTGAAGCTTTAGACCGTTATGTGTCAGTGCTTGAAGCAAATGGTGTGACAGTAACCGTGCGTAGATCAAGAGGTAAAGATATCGATGCAGCCTGCGGACAACTAGCTAATAAGCAATAGGATGCAAAGTAGCTGTTACTTATCTTTACTATAATGAAAATAGTAGCACAGATTAAAGAACCCATCGCTTATGAAATGGAGCTTTTTGAAGAAAAGTTTTCTCTTTCTATGCGCTCTAAGGTGGCTCTTCTCAATCGTATCACACATTATATTGTAAACCGCAAAGGGAAGCAAATGCGCCCTATGTTTGTCTTTCTTACCGCAAAGATGATGAACAATGGAGAGGTAAACGACCGCACCTATCGTGGGGCTTCGGTTATAGAATTAATCCATACTGCTAGTCTCGTACATGATGATGTAGTAGATGATAGTAACATTCGTAGAGGTTTCTTCTCGCTTAATGCATTATGGAAAAATAAGATTGCAGTACTTGTTGGAGATTTTTTATTCTCAAAGGGACTGTTGCTTTCTATAGATAATGGCGATACAGATTTATTGCAAATTATATCTGTTGCGGTGAGAGAAATCTCAGAAGGCGAATTACTCCAAATAGAAAAAGCCCGCAAGCTAGATATTACAGAAGATTTGTATTACGAAATTATTAGACAAAAAACAGCAACGCTCATTGCGGCTTGTTGTGCTATGGGAGCTTGTGCTGTTCATGCTAAAGATGAAGAGGTGAAGCGCATGCATAAATTTGGAGAGCTTATAGGTATGGCTTTCCAAATTAAAGATGACTTGTTTGATTACGGTACTGCCAAAATTGGGAAACCTACAGGTATTGATATCAAAGAGCAAAAGATGACCTTACCGCTCATTTATGTACTGAACACCGTTTCTAAAAAAGATAAAAATTGGCTCATCAATAGTATTAAAAATAAGAATACAGATAAGAAGCGTGTAAATGAAGTAATTGCCTTTGTACGAGACAATGGTGGTCTGGAATATGCTATTACCAAGATGAAGGGATTACAGCAAGAAGCGCTAGAAATCTTAATGACATATCCTAAGTCTGTGTACCGTGACTCTCTTGAGCTTATGGTGAATTATGTGATTGATAGGGAGAAGTAAAATTTCATTCCATTTTCTCTAACTCTTCTTGAAAATGTTTCATCAGAAAAGATTTTTCTCTAGTATTCAGACTGTCCAGTATCCCGACTCTTCCATAAAAACTTATGCTCATGTCTTCTTTGTGAACTAAAACTATCAAAGGATATCCTCTTTGAGCTTCAAACATATTAATATTTTCAAAGCCTATAAGAGGTGGGCTCTGATCTAAGTTATATTGGTATCTTATATTTTTTACTGAAGAGCTATTAAATGGATCACCGTCTGGAATTGCAGAAATAATTAACCCTTGTACTTCATTAAAATCATCTTCATCATAATCCTCGTATTTCAATTGTTTATTGCAGGATAATAAGCATGATATTAAAATGATGGGGATAAAAAATCTCATAAGTGATGTTATAAAAAAGAGGCTAAACATTACGTTTAGCCTCTTTTTATATTTTATAATGATTAAGCTCTAACCGCTCGATTCATGATTAAATCTAAGTAAAGATTTACTTTGTTTTTTAATTCCTGACGCGGAGTGATAAAATCTAAGAAACCGTGTTCTTGCAAGAACTCTGCTGTTTGGAAGCCTTCTGGTAATTCCTTTCCAGTAGTATCACGTACAATACGTGGTCCTGCAAAGCCTATAAGTGCACCAGGTTCAGAGATGTTAATGTCCCCAAGCATGGCAAATGATGCTGTAGTACCTCCGGTAGTAGGATCTGTACAAAGCGATACATAAGGTATCCCTGCATCTGCAAGTTGAGCAAGCTTAGCACTTGTTTTTGCAAGTTGCATGAGTGATAATGCCGCTTCCATCATACGAGCACCTCCAGATTTAGAGATAATCATAAATGGAATGTTGTTTTTAAGAGAATAATCTGCAGCACGTGCAATTTTTTCACCTACAACACTTCCCATAGACCCACCTATAAAGCTGAAGTCCATACAAGCTATTACAATATCTGCACCTTTAGACTTACCAACGGCAGTTCTAATAGCGTCTTTAAGACCTGTTTTTTCTTGAGCAGCAGCGAGACGGTCTACATACTTCTTTTTATCCTCAAATTTAAGAGGGTCCTTAGAAGTAAGTTTGGTATCTAGCTCTTTAAATTTATTATCATCAAAGAGGATTTCAAAATATTCATTACTACCTATTCGTACGTGGTATCCATCCTCAGGTGAGATGTAGAAATTCTTTTCTAGCTCTTCTGTATCTACTATCTTTCCAGTAGGTGATTTGTACCACAGCCCTTTAGGAGTATCTTTTTTGTCCTCTGTTGCAGTGTGTATTCCTTTTTCTTTACGTTTGAACCAAGCCATATTATGTTTGAATTTGGTTAATGGTATTTATTCCGCTTTCGCGAAAATGTTATAACTATAAATAAATTCTTTCCTGTATCAGAAAGTAAGTCCTAGCAATTTAAGGACTCATTAATTACTAATGCAAGCTGTAAAAATACGGAAAACGGATTACATCAAATCAATTTTGATGCAATCCGTTTTTACAAATTTTATAATGTGTTGATACTATAGTGTATCGATATTATTTAAATCTTCAAAAGCCTTTTTAAGACGTGCTCCCATTGTTCCTTCTGCCTTACGTAACCATACGCGAGGATCATAAAACTTCTTGTTTGGAGAGTCATCACCAGTAGGGTTTCCTATTTGAGTTTTAAGATACTCAGCATTTTCTCCAAAATAATCACGGATACCTTCTGCAGTAGACCATTGTAAATCTGTATCAATGTTCATTTTGATAACTCCGTAAGAGATTCCCTCACGTATTTCCTCTACGGTAGATCCACTTCCTCCGTGAAATACAAAATCAATGTGGTTGTGCTCCTTTCCATACTTCTCAGAGATATGCTCTTGAGAATTTTTAAGAATCTTCGGAGTAAGCTTTACGTTACCTGGCTTGTAAACTCCGTGTACATTTCCAAAAGCTGCAGCAATCGTAAATTGATCACTTACTTTACTTAGTTCCTCATAAGCATAAGCAACTTCTTCTGGTTGTGTGTATAATTTTGAATCATCTACATCACTGTTATCTACACCATCTTCTTCACCACCAGTGATACCTAATTCTATCTCAAGTGTCATTTCCATCTTAGCCATGCGCTCAAGATATCCTTTGCAAATCTCAATATTCTCCTCAAGTGGTTCTTCACTTAAGTCAATCATGTGAGAGCTAAAGAGTGAATGACCATGTTCTTTATAGTAAGCCTCATTTGCATCAAGCATCCCGTCCATCCAAGGAAGTAATTTTTTTGCACAGTGATCTGTGTGTAAAATTACGGTTGCTCCGTATGCTTTTGCAAGTTCGTGTACGTGCTTTGCTCCAGCTACAGCTCCTAGTACGGCTGCTTTTTGGTTGTCATTGTTTAATCCTTTTCCAGCATTAAACTGAGCTCCACCATTTGAAAACTGGATAATTACAGGAGCATTAAGCGCTGCTGCAGTCTCTAGAACCGTGTTGATACTGTTAGACCCAATTACATTAACCGCAGGAAGGGCAAAACCTTTCTCTTTTGCATAGTTAAAAATTGCTTGTACTTCGTGGCCCGTGGCTACACCTGGTTTTATAGAATGCGACATTGTTGTTGTTTAAGATTAGTGCAGTAAAAATAACAAATATTACTCGGAAAGTAGCCGGCATATGGAGGTTACTACGACAACGTTTTAGCTTTGTCACATTTTCGCGAAAGCGAAAAAAAGCAATAGAAACTCTCCATAAAACTCTAGAGTAAATAATAAGAAGATGGAGGGGTTACTAGAAAGGATAATTAATCCCCACGTTGTAAACTGCATTTGAGAAGTTGTATTCCTTAAACCAGCGATCACCTTCTGGGAGTGCTGGGTTGTAAGATTTAAAGCCGACATCAAAGCGAAGGGCAAAAAAGTCAAAATCCCACCTGAGTCCAAAACCTGAGCCTACCGCAAGATCTTTTAAACTAGCGATATTATTAAAGCGCGATCTAGGGTCTTCTACATTATCAAAAACATTCCAGATATTTCCGGCGTCTGTAAATAGCGCTCCTTCAATAGGACCTATTAAATCAAAACGGTACTCAAGGTTGAAGGCAAGTTTCATGTTTGCTTCATTAAACTCATTAGGACTGCCACTGCTTCCTGGGCCTAGGTCATAAGCTCTCCAAGCTCTGTTATCATTAGAGCCTCCACCAAAAAAACTACGTATAAAAGGGATACTCGTAGAGTTGCCGTAAGGAATTGCAATACCGCCAAAGGCTCTTGCTGCAATGATGTTATTTTCTCCCAGATCCCAGTGACGTGAGTATTCTATTTCTGTTTTTACGTACTGAGAATACACAACACCAAAAAGGCTTTTGTTTCCATCTTCGTTTTTCTCTGTGTTTGCAATTCCTCCGGCAAGTGCTAGCGCATTACCAGCAAGTTCCACACGAGTTCTCAGTCGGCTAAAGGTTTCATCAAACAGATTTTCCCTATTGTCATAAGTGTGTGATATATTTAAGGATACAATAAGGTTGTCTTCTGTAAGTCGCTCTTGGCGTTCTCCTATCGCTCGTATATCATCTATATCGTCTTGCACTAGATTGTCTATTTGGCTACGGTTTACGTCATTTATAAACTGCTCTGCTCCTGTGGGTATAGAAAGATTTCTATCGCCATTTTCATCGGTTATAAAATATCCAGGGTTGATATTTGCTTCATTGTTGCGTGCGATGGTATTGAGATCTTCATAACTATTTCTATAGATATTAAAATAATTATTAGGGTTTAGGTTGCGCACATATTGAGCATTGATGAGGTCTACACTAAAGCTGCGTTTCCACGATGGACTCCAGTTGTAGGTAAGTCCCGCGGTTACCGTTTGTTTATCAAGACCTATGTTTTGTTGTACTCCTATACCAAGATTAAAACGAGTGTTAGGTTGCCATTCGGCTGGAATGAGAGCGCTTGTACTCACTGGGAAAAAAATACGAGGGAATGTGAGTCTTACATCTGCACCTATTTCTGAAATATTGAAAAAACTATCATCAGGATTTGCAGCATCGTCTGATGCTCCAAGGCTTCCACGAGCAGAAATTTCTAAGGTTTCGGCACCTCTAAAGATATTACGTATCAATAAAGATCCAAATCCCGCAATCCCAAAATCTTGAATGTTTGAAGTAGAGACGTCAAAGTCTGCTCTTAATTTATATTTCTCAAGAGGGGAGAGTCTTATGCTTGCAATAAGATCAGACCTTGTGCTATCTGCAGGGTCTTCCATGTATTGAATACTTGGGTATTTAAAAGTGCCAAGTCTACTTAGTCTGCTTAAACTCTGGATGCGATCTCTATCTTTATAAATGTCGCCTGGTTTAAGAGGGATAATATCTGTGAGGGCCTTAGGTCTGTAATTTATTTTATCATAAGCATAGATCTTAAAACCATCTTTAACTAAGGAGTCATTAAATGGTTTGTCTCTATTGGCATAACTGTAATCTGTAATAATATTTACTTCAGAAACATTGTGAACTTTAAACGGTACTTCATAAATCGAGTCGTTTATGTTTTCTGTAGGGTTGTCTATAATGTACTCTAAGTTGGCTTTATGATTTGTGTTTACGGTATCCCCTACGAGACGTATATATTCTGACTCAAAATGATATAAGCCATTGTTTCTAAAGAGTTCTGTAAGACGTTGTGTTTCGGCATTAATATTACTCGTTGCATAGCGTGCGCCTGGCTTTAAAAGAGAAGCTTTTTTGTGTACTTGGTATATAGAGTCTGCTACTGGGGAGGCTATAATAGGTTTTATGCTATCTAAATAATAAGGTTTACGCTTACTTACCTTATAATCTACGCTGGCGCGCTGGTTGCTGTCTTTTTTAATTTCATAATCTACAGTAGCATTAAAGTATCCATTGTTTACATAGTATGAATTAAGGCGTTGTGCAGATTTTTGCGTGATTGCATCTGTAACTATGGCAGGAGCTTCTCCGGTATTTTTAATTCCTGTATTGATGCTCTTTTTAAAGTTGCGGGCAGCTTCTACTTGCTTGCGAGAAAGTACGCGTTCCCAGAAGGTGAATCTATCTTTGCTTGCTGCTCTTTGCGCATCGAGTACAGAATCTATGTTAGGTCTCGCAAGATTGTAAATATAAAGTCGCAGCGGAATTCCTAATCCGGGTAGCGTAGTATTGGGTTTCTGGTAAAGAAAATTATAAAGGCGGCTCTCACTTACTTTCTTATCACCATCATAAATGGTGTTTTCTGTGAGTAGATGTCCATCGTCTGGTACGCGCTTTGTTGCGTCACAACCTAATAGAAACACCGCCACTAGCAGAATTAGTGATATTTTTGTAAAAGTCTTTTTCAAAAGGGCGTTTTCATCATCTCAAAAGTACATCTTAATCGTGGTAAGCAAAAATACAATCAAACGAATAACGAGTTTAGGTCAAAAAAAGTACAGACAGCGTGAGCGTGTCTTTGTGGCTGAGGGAATTAAGGTGGTACATGAGCTGCTTCATTCGGACTTAGAACTTGTAGAACTATATGCAGAAGATGTTTCCGCTTTCGCGAAAGCGTTACAAAACAAAAATCAGGCGATAGTACAGGAGGTGAGTGCTGCAGATTTAAAGAAAATTACTTTTTTAAAAACTTCGCAAAAAGCAGTGGCAACTTTTAGAATGCCAGAGGCTGCAGAGTTAGATAGATCTGGGCTTACCTTGTTGCTAGATGATGTGCGAGATCCAGGTAATCTAGGAACGATTATACGTTTGTGTGATTGGTTTGGCATTAAGCAACTCGTGTGTTCTATAGGAACTGTAGATTGTTATAATCCTAAAGTAGTGCAGGCTACTATGGGCTCATTAACAAGAGTAAATGTGGTGTATACCCATCTAGATGAATACCTAAAAGATGATAGTAGAGAAGTCTTTGGAACCTTTATGGATGGTACAAATATTTATGCGACAAGTTTGCCGCAAGAAGGAGTTATTATCATGGGCAATGAAGCAAATGGTATTTCTCGAGAAATAGAATCTTTAGTATCTAATCGTATTGCTATACCGAGATTTGGCGAAGTACAAGCGACCGAAAGTCTCAATGTAGCTACGGCAACAGCCATCTGCCTGAGCGAATTTAAACGAGGGTAAGTATTACTGAAAAGTAAAGTTTAAAAACACACCGCGTGTTTGCATTTTGTTGATATTACCTGTCCACGGGCTGTTTGGACTGTTGTCTCTTACAAGCTCGTCAGAGGTTGCAAATACTCCTTTTATACTTGGGATAAACTTAAAGTAGTAGAGGTAGAGCTCCACGCCTATAGCCATCTCATAAAAGAAAGGATTTGAAGTAGTACGGAACTGTCCAGCAAAGTTGTCATCTGGGTTTTGCTCGTTACTAGATAAGTTAGTAACCGCAGCGACCCCAAACTGAACGTAGGGACGCACATTATTAAGTCTTCTCGTATTAAATTTAAGAGCAAGCGGGAGATAGATGTAAGTAGATGGTACTTCTCTTAGTAAATCGCTTTCATTGTCAAAACGAGCATCTGGAGCATACATTAAGTTACGCTGTGTGTAAACGAGTCCAGGTTCTGTGCGTAAACTTATAAACTCAGAAAGTCTAAGATCACCCACGATACCTACATTGAATCCTACAGAACGTTCTACTTGAATATCTTCTTGATCTGTCTGGTAGTCAAAATTATAATCCATGGAGTTTATACCAAAGTAGTATCCCCAAGAGATTGGTTTTTTGTCAAAATTTTGATCGTTCTGAACTCGTGCTCTAGAGAGCCATTGACCTTGGGCCGTTGAGAAACTTAAAACAAGTGCTATTACAGCAATGTATGTACGCATAAAATTATTTTGTAGCAGTATAAATTGTTGCAACTCCAAAGGTTTGGGGTTTGTGTTGCACGTCTTTAAACCCAATTTTACGTAAAATATTGTTTAGTTTCTCGCCAAAAGGAAATGCATTTGCACTTTCGCTTAGATAACCATAAGCGTTCTTATCTTTAGAAAACAGTTTACCCACGGTAGGTAAGATTACTTTAGAGTGAAAATTATACCCTTGTTTAAAAGGTGTTTTTGTAGGTACAGAGGTTTCTAATATCACAAAGATTCCACCTGGTTTAAGTACACGTAAAATTTCGGCAAGGCCTTTTTCTAGTGTTTCAAAGTTGCGCACCCCAAAAGCGACCGTGATTGCGTCAAAGCTGCTGTCTTCAAAGGGCATATTCTCACTATCTGCCTGCATCATCTCGATGCGGCTATCTAGTTTTTTTGAAGCTATCTTTTTTCTGCCTACAGAGAGCATTCCTTCAGAAATATCAAGGCCTACTAGCTTGCTAGCATTTGTACTAGCCATATTAATGATGAGGTCTCCAGTTCCTGTTGCAATATCAAGAATAGAAGTTGGGTTTGTATCTGCAACTAGTTGCACTACTTTTTTACGCCACTTTACATCGATACCAAAAGAGATGACACGGTTAAGCCCATCATATTCTCCAGAGATATTGTCAAACATTTGCTCGACCTGATCTTTTTTTGATTGCTCAGAAGACTTATAGGGTGTTACTTTCTTAGACATTGCCTTTTTTTTTACAAAGATAAGGCTTTCGCCAAAATGTGATTAACCTCACCTAAGGTCATTTTGATGATGCATATTAAACTATAATTATGACCTTTTATAGTGTCCATGATGTGCTTTTTAAGGAAATGTGTTCAAATTTTCGCGAAAGCGCACCAATAAATAGGAGTCGGTCAAAGGATTAACGGCTGCATTTTTTTAATCGGTTATCAAAGTATTATCTTTGTAGGCATTTTTGAGCACACCCATTTATGAAAATAATCATTGCAGGAGCAGGGGAAGTAGGCTTTCACTTAGCTAAATTACTCTCTTACGAATCTCAAGATATTACCTTAATTGATACCGATAGAGAAAGTCTTTCTTATGCAGATACACATCTGGATATTAGGACAATCAAGGGTGATGCAACCTCCATAGCGATATTGCAAGACTCTCGCGTAGATGGTGTAGATCTACTTATTGCGGTAACTGCTAGTGAAACGACTAATATTACTGTCTGTGTACTTGCAAAGCAGCTAGGCGCAAAGCGAACTATTGCTCGTATCTCTAATACAGAGTTTATAAAGCACAAAGATCTTGCTGGTTTTCAAAAGTTTGGTATCGATGAGTTGATATCGCCAGAGAGTCTAGCCGCGAGTGAGATTGAATTATTACTCAATCAAAGTGGTTTTTCAGATAGTTTTGAGTTTGATAATGGTGCTCTTACAATGGTAGGTACTACTTTATCACGCACGGCCTCTTTTGTGGGTAAAAGCGTTAAAGAAGCTGCAAAGATTTTTCCTAAACTACACTTTATGCCTATTGCGATTCAACGCGTAGGAACTCAGTATACACTCATACCTAGGGGAGATACTATCTTTAAAGAAGGTGATCATATCTATTTTGTAACTGTAAAAGGAGGCGTTGAAGAAATTTACAAGCTTACGGGTAAGGTGCGCCAGAAAATCAAAAATGTAATGATTTTAGGAGGCAGTCAGATAGGATCTAAAACTGCTAGATATCTTTGTAGTGATAAGTTTAATGTCAAGCTAGTTGAAAAAAATCGTGACAAAGCAATAGATCTTGCAGATTTGCATCCTAAAGCATTAATCATTAATGGTGATGGACGTAATGTAGAACTGCTAGATGAAGAAAACATACACGACATGGATGCCTTTATCTCTGTTACAGGTGATAGTGAGACTAATATTATGTCATGTCTAGTTGCTAAGTCTAAAGGTGTTCAAAAAACGATTGCACTAGTAGAAAATATGGATTACTTCCAGCTCTCACAGAGTATAGGGATTGATACTTTGATTAATAAAAAGCTACTTGCAGCAAATAATATATTTAGATACATCCGTAAAGGAGAGGTGGTTGCAATGACAAAGCTCAATAATATGAATGCTGAGCTGCTAGAGTTTATTGTAAAAGGTTCTTCTGCGGTACAAGGTAAGCGCATTAGAGATATAGATTTTCCTCGCTCTGCAACCATTGCAGGAGTTGTGCGTAATGATCAAGGCCTTATAGCGCTTGGGGATTTTAGAATAGAAGTAGGAGATCGCGTGGTGGTATGCTGTTTACCACGATCTATTAAGAAAGTAGAAGAAATGTTTATCTAGCCCCATGCCTAAACTTAATTACAAGATTATATTTCATTTAATGGGTGTGCTACTGTTATTTAATGGTGGCTTTATGCTTATAGCAGCGCTTGTGAGTTTTATAACCAAAGATGGTGTAATGCTAGAAGTATCTGCTGCGGCTTTGATTACTTCGTTTGTGGGTATGTTGCTCATGTTCATTACTAGAGGGCATGAGAAAGAAGTTAAGAAGCGTGAAGGATATATTATTGTGACCTTTGGATGGTTATTTATGTCACTAAGCGGTATGCTGCCTTACCTTTTTTCAGGTGCTATACCGGGTATTACAAATGCTTTTTTTGAAACTATAAGTGGTTATACCACTACGGGAGCAACTATTTTAAATGAGATAGAAACATTACCCAAGAGTATTTTGTTCTGGCGTTCTATGACACACTGGATAGGGGGAATGGGAATTATAGTTCTTGCAATAGCAATATTACCACTACTGGGAATAGGTGGAATGCAATTATTTGCTGCCGAAGCTCCAGGGCCTAGCGCAGATAAACTTCACCCAAGAATCACTGATACTGCAAAGCGTCTCTGGTTGATTTATGTGAGTTTTACAGTGATTGAAACTATCTTACTAAAACTTGCGGGTATGTCATTTTTTGACGCAATTAATCATGCGTTAAGTACCTTGTCTACAGGTGGTTTTTCTACTAAAAACGCAAGTGTTGCATACTGGAATGACAAGCCGCTTATCCAATACATAATAATCTTCTTTATGCTTCTTGCGGGTACCAACTTTGTACTTAGTTACTTTGCTTTTAAAGGCAGAATTCAGAAAATATTTAGAGATGAGGAGTTTCGTCTTTATATGGCATTTGTGTTTGGATTTGGAATTATTGCTTCTTTGGTGATTTACTTCAATGTAGACCTAGGGCTATCTAGTATAGATCATCCCATGGTATGGGGTAAAGCAGAAGCATCTGTGCGTCACGCTTTATTTCAAGTACTTGCAGTAATTACAACAACAGGTTTTATCACTGCAGATTATACGATGTGGACGCCATTTCTTACTGTAATCTTTTTTGGGTTAATGTTTCTGGGAGGTTCTGCAGGTTCTACTTCTGGAGGGATTAAGGTGGTGAGGCATTTACTTACCATTCGTAATGCGCTCGTAGAGTTTAAAAGAACATTACATCCTAACGCAATATTACCTGTGCGTTACAATACAAAATCTGTAGATAGGTCTATTATTTTTAATATACTCGCCTTCTTTATACTCTACATGCTATCGTGGATCATAGGGGCAAGCGTGCTAGCATCAATGGGACTAGATTTTAGAACAGCACTTGGAGGCGCAGCATCTGCGCTAGGAAACGTAGGTCCTGCCTTTGGAGGTCTAGGTCCAGTAGATAATTATGGCTGGCTACCACTAGGAGGAAAATGGTGGATGGCATTTTTAATGCTAATAGGGCGTTTAGAGTTATTTACAGTACTTATTTTATTAACCCCATTTTTCTGGAGAAATAGATAATGTTAGATAAATCATCATACGATCTTGTTATTATAGGAGCTGGTCCCATAGGTCTTGCTTGTGGAATCGCTGCGCAAAAAAAAGGACTCAATTATATCATAGTTGAAAAAGGAGTGCTGGTAAATTCTTTATATAATTTTCCTGAAAACATGACTTTTTTTAGCACCTCAGAGCTTCTAGAAATAGGAGAGGTGCCTTTTGTGTCAGATCGTGATAAACCTACTCGCAAAGAATCACTAGAATACTACCGTAGAGTATTAGAAACGTATAAGCTCAATGTGAGCTTATATACTGCTGTAGAAAAAATGACTCCCAAAGACGACGGTTATGAGGTCGTAACTGGCAAAGGTGATGTTTTTACCAAGGCAGTCATTGTTTCAACTGGTTTTTACGATATACCTAGAGAGCTTAATGTGCCAGGTGCAGATTTATCAAAAGTCAAATATTTTTATGATAGTCCGCATCCATATGTAGATCAGCATGTAGTGGTCATAGGTGCTGCAAACTCTGCTTGCGATGTAGCACTAGAAACCTATCATAAAGGAGCTAAGGTGACTATGGTGGTACGTGGATCAGAAATAAATAGCCGAACAAAATATTGGATCAAACCTAATATCGAGAACCGAATTAAGGAAGGTTCAATAAACGCGCACTTTAACTCAGAGGTTGTTGATATCACTGAGAGAGAAGTCACGATTAAGACTCCAGAAGGCTTAGTTGCTATAGAGAACGATTTTGTGCTTGCAATGATAGGTTACAAACCTAACTACAAGCTCTTTGAGAATTTAAACCTACCAATAGGGAGCGAGGAGTTTAAGACTCCTATTTATAACGAAGAAACCTTAGAGACCCCTCTTAAAAATGTCTTTATTGCCGGTGTAGCTGCTGGAGGTCTCAAGACCAGTAGATTTTTTATTGAAAATACTCGAGTACATGCAGAGATGATTATGGACCATTTAGTAGCTAAGCTTTAGAGCTGCTTTTTCTGTTATTCCTTTCTTAAGCTTTTTGAAAAAAAAGTAAACCAAATCACACTACTTAATCAAGTTTCAAATTAACTTCGCAATCGATATAGAATTTAAAATTTCTAAGCGACTCATGCGCTACTTTTAACCTAAAGATTATACACTCATGGCATTACGACAAATAACCAATACCATCTTAATGATTCGCCCTATCCAGTTTAGAATGAATGAAGAAACGGCAGTAAATAATTATTTTCAAGAGGATCTTAGTATTAAAAATGACGAGATTAATGCAAAAGCACAACAAGAGTTTGATGATTTTGTAGCTAAACTGAGATTTGTAGGAGTAAATGTTATTGTTGAAAATGATGATAAGGAGGGTAATACTCCAGATTCTGTATTCCCTAATAACTGGGTTTCTTTTCATGAAAATGGTGATGTTGCATTATACCCAATGTTTGCCGAAAATAGAAGAAGAGAGCGCAGAGAAGAAGTACTTGTGCGTCTTGAGAAAGAAGGTTTTCAGATTAACAATGTCATAGACTACACAGAGGCAGAAGAGGAAGATTTTTTCTTAGAAGGTACTGGAAGTATTTTAATGGATCGCCAGAATGAGCGCGCATATTGCGCACTATCTGCAAGAGCAGATGAACAACTTTTTATAGAATTCTGTGAGGATTTTGAATATACTCCTATTGTTTTTACGGCAAATCAAACTGTAAACGGAGAGCGTCTACCTATTTATCACACTAATGTGATGATGTGTCTTGCAGAAGAGTTTTGTGTGATTTGTCTTGATACTATTGATGATAAGAAGGAACGTAAAAATGTACTGAAGCATTTAAAGGCAACTAACAAAGAGATTATAGCAATCACAGAAGATCAAATGCATCATTTTGCTGGGAACATGCTTCAAGTATTAGGGGCAGATGATAAGAAGTATCTTGTGATGAGTGCAGATGCACATCAAAGCCTTACTTCAGATCAGGTAAAGAAGATAGAAAGACACAGTAAAATATTAAGTAGTGACTTAGGTACTATTGAGACTTGTGGAGGTGGTAGTGCCCGTTGCATGATGGCAGAAGTTTTTCTACCTAAGAAATAGTAATATCTCATAGCTGCTTCATGAAGGCGGCTAGTTGTAAAATCTATGGTTTATCTTATTTTATGAATGAACATTGTGTCGTTCATCTAAAGCATTGATGAATCATTGGTTTTTAAAAAATAAGACGTTATATTTATCATATAGGCGTTCTGGATATAAGTTTTGAAAGTAGCAATTTTAAAAATGTTTGTAGTTTTCATTTTTATAATTTAACTGCGCAAGCAGTACAGGTAATTTTTTTTAGTAGGATTTAAAAAGGAACCATATAATCTTTCAATTATACTTTTTCTAGTACGCCTTTTTTATATGCTACTTAAATCTTTTAGTAGCTATATTTCTAATCATACCTCCAAAAATAAAGTAGTGAAAAGGCAGCATGCTATACCAGTATAGTCTGCCAAACAGTCCTTTAGGTCTAAAGGTTGCTGTTTGATGTAATACGTCGTTTTCATCTATGGTAAACTCTAGCCAGGCTTCGCCAGGCACTCTCATTTCGGCAAAGAGTAGTAGTCTAGGTTCTTCTTTACTTGCGAGTAGTACTCTCCAGAAGTCAAGTACGTCACCTGTGTAAATTTTATTGCTATGTGTTCTTCCACGGCGCAAGCCTACTCCACCTGCAAGTTTGTCTATGTATCCGCGTATTTTCCAGAGCCAGTCTGCATAATACCAGCCTCTATCACCACCTATTGCCCAGATATTTTCCAGAGCGAGTTCTCTGTCTTTGAGCCGTATAGTCTGCCTGTCTTTAAGACATCCATATGTGGGTACCTGTATGTATTCTTCAAGATTCGTTTTGAGTCGGCCACTTACGAGGCTATCTTTCCACGAGCTGGCTACTTGGTTTTGTTCAATTTTGGCGAAAGCCAAATTAATAGCCTCCTCATAAGAAATAGGTGTTATTTGTAGTAAATCTTGCAGCCTAGTATCTTTTGAGACTACTTCTATTTTCATGCTATCTACAAGATTGAGCGCGAGTTTATAAGATGTAGAGGTTATAAAATACAACCAATAAGAGGATATTTTTGGACTCATAACTGGTACGGTCAGTATATATAATTTCAAGCCGCGCACTTTTGCATATCGCTGCATCATGTCGCGATACGTGAGCACATCTGGACCGCCTATGTCAAACTGGTCATTATACGTTTGCTCGTTACCTAGTACGCCTGTGAGGTATTGCATCACATTACGTATGGCTATAGGTTGGCATTTGGTTTGCACCCATTTTGGAGTAATCATCACCGGTAACTTCTCACATAAATCTCTTATGATTTCAAAAGATGAGCTTCCAGAACCTACTATAATTCCTGCTCTCAATACGGTAAGCGCAGCTTTACCTTTGCGCAATGTAGTCTCTACATTTTGTCTTGATTTTAAGTGCTTACTTAGTGTTTTGTCATTTGCGATACCGCCTAGATAAATGACTTGCTTGCAATTTGTGGGAGCGATGTACTTATTAAAATTTATTGCCGAAAGTTCTTCTTTCTCGTCAAAATCTGATGTACTTGAGCTCATAGAGTGGAGCAAGTAATAAGCCGCATCTATATCTACAGGTATTTTTGAAATATCTGGTTCATCTAGAAAGTCAATTTCTACAACGGTGATTTGCTCTCTTATTTTTTTTGATACAGAAAGTCTGGCTTCATTGCGCACCGCGCAAATAACCTCGTGTTTTGCTTCTAGTAACATGGAGAGTAGGCGCATCCCGATATAGCCATTTGCTCCTGTGAGTAAGATTTTCATAAGGTTTAAAGATCGTCTATGTTAGTAGGAGCTAGTGTAGCTTTTTCTTGAAGAATGCGTTTGATAAAGTTGTGCACTTTTTTATCCTTTGCTTTTGCCTCTATCTTAATAAAATAGTTGTCACGATAGATGCTATATTCCTCGGCGCGTCCTTTGTAGAGGTTTAATTTCCAGTACGGAATTATGAGCGCATAACTGTCTAGTAATGCTCTAAAGCCTACGATAATTCCTCGTGGTCGCAACTCTATGTTGCACTTGTTGCGATATTTATCAAGCGCAAGGAAATTTTGAATCTGTACACTTGATTCTGTGATCACTAGGTGGCCTATTCCTATGCCGCCTTGTTTGATACGCTCGCGTAGTCCAAAGGCTTCACCCACCTCGGCATCTATTTTACGTTTTACATCTGGGTTGTTGTAAGATACATTTAATAGCATTTTTTCTTTTAAAGATACGAGTTTCGCTATGGATTCTGTGCGCTAACTTTCAATTTTCACATATCTTTGTGCTTCACGTAATACCCGTAAATAGGGGATTTTTACGTATTATAAATGTTTCTATTACGCTTTCGCGAAAGCGTAACAAACCCAACCAGTACCAATCATTAAGAATCTATGTCTTTACAATCTACCATTGAAACTCACGTAAAAACGGCAGTAAGCCAACTATTCAACGCAACGCTTGCTGAAGTAGAATTTCAAGCAACGCGGAAAGAATTTGAAGGAGATATTACGGTGGTAGTCTTCCCGATGCTTAGAGTGGTAAAAGGAAACCCTGTGCAAATAGGGACACAAATAGGGGAATACCTTGTGGAGCATGTGGCAGAGATCACTGCATTTAATGTGGTTAAAGGTTTCTTGAACCTTGTAATTGCAGATAGCTTTTATATGTCTTCATTTGCAGATATACAAGCAGCCGAAAATTTTGGAAGAACTCCAGAAGCTGGAAAGGCAGTAATGGTGGAGTACTCATCACCTAACACAAATAAGCCACTTCACTTAGGTCACGTGCGTAATGTATTGCTAGGATACTCTGTGTCTGAAATTATTAAAGCTGCAGGATCAAAAGTGTATAAAACGCAGATTATTAATGATCGCGGGATTCATATTTGTAAATCTATGCTTGCTTGGGAGCGTTTTGGTAATGGTGAGACGCCAGAGTCTACGGGTCTTAAAGGAGATAAGCTCGTTGGGAATTATTATGTGAAGTTTGACCAAGAATATAAAAAGCAAATAGCAGATTTAATTGCTGCTGGAAAAACAGAAGAAGAAGCAAAGAAAGAAGCTCCGCTCATTCTTGAAGCTCAAGAAATGCTACGCAAGTGGGAGGCAGGAGATGCTGAGGTTGTTGCTTTGTGGAAGAAGATGAACCAGTGGGTTTATGACGGATTTGAGGTTACCTATAAAAATATAGGAGTAGATTTTGATAGTTATTACTATGAGAGTAATACTTACCTTCTAGGAAAAGATAATATAGAAGAAGGTCTTGCAAAGGGAGTTTTTGAGAAAGATCCAGATGGTTCTGTATGGTGTGACCTTACAGAAGATGGCTTAGATAGAAAAATTGTATTGCGTGCAGATGGTACTGCAGTATACATGACGCAAGATATTGGTACTGCAATACAGCGTGTAAAAGACCATCCAGATGTAGGTGGTATGATTTATACGGTAGGTAACGAGCAGGATTATCACTTCCAAGTATTATTCTTGATTCTTAAAAAACTAGGATACGACTGGGCAGAGAACCTATTTCACCTAAGTTATGGAATGGTAGATCTTCCATCTGGAAAAATGAAATCTCGTGAAGGAACTGTAGTAGATGCAGATGATCTAATTAACGAAGTTGCACAAACAGCAGGCGAAATCTCTGAGGAACTAGGGAAACTAGAAGGCTATTCTGAAGAAGAGAAGAAAGCACTTTATAAGACGATAGGTCTTGGAGCTCTTAAGTACTACATATTAAAAGTAGATCCTAAGAAGCGTATTTTATTTGACCCTAAGGAGTCTGTAGACTTTCAAGGGAATACAGGTCCATTTATTCAATATACTTACGTACGTATCCAAGCAATCTTGCGTAAAGCAAAAGAGATGGGTGTGCCTGTGGATGTTGCTCAAGAGAGAACATTGCATCCTAAAGAAAAAGAATTACTTAAAATCATACAAGAATATCCAGCAACCATACAGCTGGCTGCAGCACAGAAGAGCCCTGCAATCATAGCCAACTATACCTATGATTTAGTGAAAGAATATAACTCATTCTTCCAGCAAGTGCAGATTCTAGGTACAGATAATATAGAGGATCAAAGTTTCCGTGTAGCCCTAAGTAAAGAAGTAGGGCAGGTCATAGAAAGTGCCTTTAGCTTACTTGGGATTGACGTTCCAGAGCGTATGTAACTTTCCTAAGTTTAGGGTTGTGTCTTTTTTAGCTATCACAAAAATGATTACATATGAGAATGTCTTATTTGGCTTTAATTTTCTTGACATTTCTTAGTTGTCAAGCTCAATCTGAGAAATTAATTATTGATTCTCGAATTATAGAGCTATCAGAAGATCCAGTATATCCCAATCTTATAGAGTATAAGGATGGGGTCGTTCAATATAAAGATCACTTTAAGTATTTAGATAGCATTGATATTTATGGTATTACTTACCTAAGCGATGGCTTGAAAGTCGAAGGATTAATGGTGAAGCCAAAAAAAGAAGGGAATTATCCGTGTATTATTTATAATAGAGGCGGTAATAGAGATTTTGGTGCATTGAATGTTGGTAGAGCCGTTACAACTTTGGGAGAAATGGCAAAAGAAGGCTACGTTGTAATAGCTAGTCAATATAGGGGTAACGCAGGTGGTGAAGGCAAAGAAGAATTTGGCGGTAAAGATATTAATGATGTATTAATTTTAACGGACGTCCTGAAAGAAGTAGAGAGTGCTAATACTGAAAAAATTGGAATGTATGGTTGGAGTAGAGGAGGAATGATGACTTATATTGCTTTAAAAAATTCAGATAACATTAAAGCTGCAGTTGTGGGAGGGGCAGAGAGTGATTTAACACAAATAGATAGACCAGAAATGGAAACTAATGTATTTGCTGAGTTAATCCCCAATTATGAGATAAATAAAAAGAAAGAATTAGAAAGCCGTTCAGCAATTTATTGGGCTAACAAATTTCCTAAAGATGTTCCAATATTAATGCTTCACGGGAATTCAGATTGGAGAGTAAAGGCTGAAAAATCGCTCAGGCTAGCACTTGAATTTGAGAAATATAGAATCCCTTATCGACTGAAAATTTTTGAAGGAGGAGATCACGGAATTAGAGAATTCAGAACAGAAGTTAACAAAGACGTTATTAATTGGTTTGATAAATATCTAAAAAACGATGCTCCATTACCTAATATGGAGTATCACGGCAGATAGATAAAGTGGTTTTCAACTTTAAACCTGAACCCTTCAATCAAGATTTCACCGCAACACAATCTTCTTCACAACCTCTCTGCCTAATTCTTCATTGATCATTTTAAGAATTTTTTCCTTTCCATAAGAGAGTTCTTCTCTAAAGACAGAAGAGCTTAGATTTACAAATAGTGTTTCCCTTTCAAAACGTATGGAAGTAGTGTAGGTCTCAAACGCTGGATTGAGTGCAAACCATGCGCCTGTCACGTCTACTTTGTCTATTCCTTTGTTGAGTTTGTTCTTTTCAACAAATTCTCCCAAGGCTTGACTTATAGATATAGGGTCTGTATTTCTTTTTGCCATTAATCGAGTGCTAGGGGTGTGTATTTTCTGTAGGTATAAATGAGTCCATCTTCGTTAATTAAGACTAGCTCTTCTGTAGTTGCTTTCTTTACGGTTTCTTGCCAGGTGTCCATAGCTGTAGCATATTCTAGTAGTAATAAATCACCCTTGTAAACTACATTGATGTTTTCGCTAGATTGCGACGTTGTAAATTCTCCTACTATGTTAGGTTGTACTTTTTTACGAACACCCTTTCCGTCTGCATTTACTTCAAAGAAGTCAATATTCTGACTCATGCTGAACTCTTTTACTTGTCCGTTAGGATTTTCAATAGAAGCTATTTCCCAATAACCGCTTATGTGGCTTAGTTTTTCCTCATTAGACTGTGTGCAGCCTAGAGTGATGGCTAGAATGAGTAGTAGGTATAAATTTTTCACGAAAGTGTACTAAAAGTTGAAATGCAAAATACGATAAAAAGAATGTCTTATTGAGCGCGTTCCAGATGAAAAAGCTCATAACTCTGATGAATATTTTTAACCACACTTTCCGTGCGTTCCGGATGGGTGTCACTTATGAATAGTTGGCCAAAATCATTGGTGTTTACTAGTTCAATGATATGTTGCACTCGGCTCTCATCCAGCTTGTCAAAAATATCATCAAGTAACAGTAAGGGCGTGGTGCCACTTTCTTGTTTTATAAAATCAAACTGTGCTAGTTTTAAGGCAATGAGATATGATTTTTGCTGTCCTTGACTCCCAAACTTCTTTACGGGATGTCCATTGATTTCAAATTGGAGGTCGTCTTTATGAATACCTACACTTGTGTATTGTAAGGAGCGATCTTTTGCTAGTGCATTGGTAAGCGAGTGCTTAAGAGGCATGTCGCTTAAGGTACTACTGTATGTGAGAGTAACATGTTCTGTACCACCACTTATTGCTTTGTAGCGCTCATTAAATATTGGTGCAAAACGTTCTAAAAATTGTTTGCGCTTTTCAAAGATAGGAGTTCCAAAACCCTCTAGTTGCTCATTGTACACGGCAAGTGTATCTGCATTAAAAGTGTTATTTGCAGCAAAGTATTTAAGGAGTGCGTTGCGTTGTGATAATATTTTTGAGTAACCTAAAAGGTTAGATAAGTAGCTTTTGTCACTTTGTGAGATCACGCCGTCTATAAATTTACGGCGGGTGTCACTTCCTTCGGTAATTAAATCTCTATCTGCGGGAGAAATAATAACAAGCGGTAAAAAACCTATGTGATCTGCAAAGCGCTCATACACCTTGGCATTGCGTTTTATAACTTTCTTGCTGCCTTTTTTTGCGCTAACAACAACTTTCTCTTCACGGTCATCTTTTTCATAAACGCCATTAACCACAAAGAAATCTGCACTGTGATTTATGTTTTGACTTGTAACGGGATTAAAGTAGCTTTTACCAAAGGATAAGTGGTAAATCGCATCAAGTATATTAGTCTTCCCCACGCCGTTATTTCCAACGAAACAATTTATTTTTGCATCAAAGATAAAGTCCTTGGACTCAAAATTCTTGTAGTTAATAAGGGAGAGAGATTTTAGAATCATAGGGTGGTGTAGGTGTGCAACGCTTTTGCAAAAGCTTAGTACATCTAGTAATAGTGCTTTATTAGTCTTCAAAATTAAGCATTAATTTCCCTTTCATAATTCAATAAATATTATATTTTTGCCCGACTAATAAACGACGAAATATGGCAACATATAATAAAAGAGGATATAAACCGAAAACGAAGCCTGTAAAGGAAGAAGTTGAAGAGTTTATAGATGATAGCGAAAGCACAACTGCAGAGGTCTTTGGATCACTAGATGAAGGAGCCAATAGAGCAGAGGAGTGGTTTGAGAAAAACCAAAAACCTGTAATAGGAGTTATCATCGCTATCCTAGTTATTGCTTTATTGTATCTAGCATACAATAAATTTATTGCAGAACCTGCAAGAGCAGAAGCTGCAAATGAGCTTGTAGTAGCTCAAGAGAGCTTTACAACAGCACTAGAAGCAACAAATACTTCTGTTAAAGACTCACTATACATGGTGGCACTTAATGGAAAGAACGGTAAGTACGGTCTTTTAGACGTAGCAGATAACTATGGAGGAACTCCTTCTGGTAACCTTGCTCACTATTATGCTGGAATGTCTTACCTTGAGATTAAAGATTATCAAAACGCAATTACTCACTTGCAAGATTTTTCTAGTGATGATAAAATGCTAGCACCACTTGCAAAAGGAGCAATAGGTGACGCATTCATGCAACTAGGTCAAGCAGATGAGGCTCTTGATTATTATGAGAAAGCAGCAGGGATGAATGCAAATGACTTTACAACACCACGTTTCTTATTTAAAGCAGGTGTAGCAGCAATCGATCTTGGAAAGATGGACGCAGCAGTAAAGCATCTTACTCGTATTAAGGAAGAGTATGCAACATCTGAGTATGCAAGTCAAGTAGACTTATACTTAGGTCGCGCGCAAGCAGCACAATAACATAGTGTCTAGCGCAAGAGCGCTTTACATTGTAACATAAATTATTATTATGGCAACAGTAGGTAACAACCTCTCGGCCTATGATAAAACAACCATCCCAAACTCGAAAAACTTCAAGTTTGGGATTGTTGTTTCTGAGTGGAACGATGAGATCACAGAGGGACTTTTTCAAGGCACATTTGACGCTTTAAAGGATTGTGGAGCGATTAATGACAATATTGTGCGTTGGAATGTTCCAGGAGCATTTGAGCTCATCTATGGAGCAAAAAAAATGACGCAAGCATATGATATGCTAGATGCTATTATCGTCATAGGTACCGTGATTCAAGGTGAGACTAAGCATTTTGATTTTGTATGTGAAGGAGTGACTCAAGGGATTAAAGACTTGAACTTACAACAAGATATTCCTGTTATTTTCTGTGTGCTTACAGATAATAACATAGAGCAATCAAGAGCTCGTAGTGGTGGCATACATGGTAATAAAGGGACGGAAGCAGCGATTGCAGCTATAAAAATGGCGCAATTAAGAAAAGACGCAAAGTTTTAAATTGTGTAGGGTTACGCTTTCGCGAAAGCGTAATAAGCAAATAACTACCTACTATATCTCACAGTAGCTGTCGTGCTATTTGTGCTTCTTTTTAATATGATTGTTCTTAATTCTGTAGGGAGAATGAATGGAACGGTACGCTTTTTGGATACGAAATTGTATCTTTGAAACAATAGTATTATGGGAATTATAAAACGCACAAATAAGAAGTATAGTTACGAGCCGCGCTATTATAATAGCGATAAGGAAGGGAGCCCTTTTAAGATAGAAGGACGCTTTGATGAGCACCGTAAAACGCTCGACTACAACGGTGGGCTTAAGAAAAAAATTACTACTGCGTGGGACGAGCTTCAAGAAAGTCGTAAAGGTGGATATAACCGTACAATCGCCATTATATTTATTCTCATGGTATTATTATTTCTTTGGATTATAGACTTCGACTTATCCATATTTACAAATCCGCTATAACCGTAAGTCCTAATGGCAGACATTATTAAACTCTTACCCGATCACGTAGCAAACCAGATCGCTGCGGGAGAAGTTGTGCAGCGCCCAGCTTCTGTGGTAAAGGAATTACTTGAGAATGCTATAGATGCAGGAGCATCTACCATTAAACTTATAGTAAAAGATGCTGGTAAAACCCTGATCCAGATTATAGATGACGGGAAAGGAATGAGTGATACAGATGCTCGTATGAGTTTTGAACGCCACGCCACTTCAAAAATCACAGCAGCCGATGATTTATTCAATTTAAATACAAAAGGATTTCGTGGGGAAGCACTTGCCTCTATTGCGGCAGTTGCTCACGTAGAGCTCAAGACGCGACCAGAAGGAGCAGAGGTCGGAACACGCATAGAGATAGAAGGTAGTAAGATTAATGTGCAAGAAGTTTGTGCAACCCCAAAAGGAACGTCACTATCTGTAAAAAATCTATTTTTTAATATACCTGCAAGGCGTAATTTTTTAAAATCTAATAGTGTTGAGTTACGTCATGTGATTGACGAGTTTCAACGCGTTTCATTGGCACACCCAGATATTGCTTTTACAATGTATCATAACGAGGGTGAACTATTTCAACTCCCTACTGGCAATCTTAAGCAGCGCATTGTGGCTATTTTTGGCGGTAAGACTAATGAGAAGTTAGTTCCCGTACAAGAGGAGACAGATATTCTTACCATAAATGGATTTGTGGTAAAACCTGAGTTTTCTAAGAAGACACGCGGAGAGCAGTTTTTCTTTGTAAACGACCGTTTTATAAAAAGCGCTTATCTCAATCATGCTGTAACGGCAGCCTTTGATGGCCTCTTGCCAGATAGAGCTAGAGCGAGCTACTTTTTATATCTCAAGGTAGATCCAAGTACGATTGATATCAATATACATCCTACCAAGACAGAAATAAAGTTTGATGATGAGCATGCCTTGTACGCAATGTTGCGCAGTACCATCAAGCATAGTTTAGGGCAATTTAGTATTGCGCCCGTACTTGATTTTAATCGCGATAGTGAGCTTGATACGCCATATGAGTATAAAAATAAGGGTATTGTAACACCTAAAATAGAGGTAGACCGTACTTTCAATCCATTTGAAAATGTAGCACCACCAAAACGTGGAGCGCAACGTCCAGAATTTGAGAAGCCTAGTGCTGCTGGTTGGGAAAGCATGTACGAAGGCATGGAGTCTCAGGCAACGGCTGCAAGTACGATGACTTTTGAAAAGGAGGTAAGCACACCAGATATGTTTGAGAGTGGACTTAATGCTACTAAGAGTAGTACTACGAGTTCATCTTCTCAAAATGAATCATCTACCTATCAACTCAATAATAAATACATCGTTAGTACCATAAAAAGCGGAATGGTGATTATAGATCAACATAGAGCGCACCAGCGTGTGCTTTATGAAGAATTCTTGCGTAACATTACGGTAAAGGAGTCTGTAAGTCAGCAATTGTTATTTCCATTAACATTGGCTTATAGTACTACAGAATTGGAGCTTATTAAAGAACTCAAAGCTGGTTTAGAAAACACAGGTTTTATTTTTGGCGCCATAAGCGGTGACATTCTTGAAATAAACGGAATTCCTACTTCTATCACAGAGAGCCAAGTGCCAGTGGTGATTGATCAATTATTAAGTGATCTTGAGAATGAGGTGCCAGATAGTGGCTTTAGCCAGACAGATACTCTAGCTAAGAGTATGGCAAAAAGTCTTGCTGTGAAAGGTGGTGTTGCACTAGACAGTGCCTCGCGAGAACATCTGGTTAATAGTCTTTTTGCTTGTAAAGAACCAAGTATTTCACCTACTAATCGCAAGACCTTTGTGACCATGACAAGTGAAGACTTAGAAAGAAAATTTAAGTAGGTATGGGGAGAATAACTGAGACAGTAAAAATACTACTGATAGTTAATGTGATTTTCTATCTAGGATCTCTGTTTATTATAAAGCCAGATCCAGCAATGCAATTATTTGCATTGTGGTTTGTTGAAAATCCAAGCTGGCAAGTATGGCAGCCACTTACGCATATGTTTATGCATGATATGGGGAGCCCTATGCACATACTTTTTAATATGTATGCCTTGTGGATGTTTGGGAGTCCTATAGAAAATGCACTTGGACAGAAACGATTTATCTTCTTTTATTTTTCAGCTGGTCTTGGAGCAGCTCTGATACATACACTCGTTAACTATTATCATTTTAATAGCGCGAGTGATGCAATCATGGCTTTAGGCTTCAATACTGAGGATATAAAAGCTATTCTAAGTACAGGGCAGTTTAGTGAGATTATACCGAGAGAAACGGCTCAAGAGTTGTATGAATCTTTTGCTGTGCCTGCAGTAGGTGCCTCTGGGGCAATAATGGGATTACTTGTAGCGTTTGGGATGTTATTTCCTAATGCTTCTTTGGGATTGCTGTTTATTCCTGTGCCTATCAAGGCTAAATACTTTATTCCTATCATTGTAGGGATAGATTTATTTTCTGGGGTGACAGGCTTCTCAATTTTTGGAGCAAACATCGCACACTGGGCTCACTTTGGAGGTGCGCTATTTGGGTTTGTAATGATGTTTTACTGGAAGAAAAAAGGATTAGGTCAATATTGATAGTTACATATGGCAAATACATCATTAGCATATAAATATAGTACCGCAAATATTGCAATCAAACTGATTGTAATTAACGTAGCCGTGTACTTGCTTTTTAATATCGTTCCATGGATATCTGGTTTAGGATCAGATTTCTTTAGTAGATACTTTGTGTTGCCATCAGACTTTGTGAGATTTTTACAGCAGCCGTGGGGTATACTTACATATGCTTTTTTACATGCTGGTTTTGGACATTTGTTCTGGAATATGGTCTGGCTTTATGTCTTCTCACGGTTTGTATTAAACATTTTTTCTGAAAAGAAATTTCTTGCTATTTACCTCTTGGGAGCAATTGCCGGAGGAACACTTTTTGCTTTGTTATACAACGTACTTCCAGCCTTTAGAGGGACAGGCGTTTTACTAGGTGCAAGCGCAGCTGTAAATGCAATTGTCGTTTTCATAGGGACATACACACCTAATGCAGAGATAAGGATATTTACATTTAATATCAAGCTCTGGTGGATTGCTGTTTTTGTAGTGCTTAGAGATTTATTAATGCTAGATTCTGGAAACGCTGGCGGACTAATATCACACTTAGGTGGTGCTGCTTTTGGGTTTGTTTATGCAAAGCAATTACTTAAAGGGAATGATATAGGATTGTGGTTTGAAAAAATCATGGATTCAGTAACAAGTTGGTTTACTAAAACTCCTAAAAAAGAAAAGAAATCCCCACTTCGTACCGTACATAAAACGGCAAATAATACGACCTCAAAATCGAGAAGACCTGCGACTGGATCAAAATCTGAACAGCAGCAACGCATAGATGCTATTCTTGATAAGATAAGTAAAAGTGGTTACGACAGTCTGTCTAAGGCTGAGAAGGACTTTTTATTTAAAGCCGGTAAGGAATAAGAGATGAAAAAGCTCGAATTCTTCGGTAAGATTATCTTCTTTGTAAATAGCATATTTGCCGTACTCCTACTAGCTAGTTATTTATTACCATTTATACCTCCACATATTTTTCCTGCACTTTCTGTGCTTAGCCTTGTACTTCCTGTACTGCTTATTATAAATTTTATATTCTTTGTTTATTGGTTTTTTAGGGGTAGAAGACAACTGTTGCTCTCAGCAATTGTACTCGCTCTGGGTATAACTCATATTTTCTCTCTCATACGCTTGGGCGGAGGGGAAGAGGTAGATAATTCAAATGCGTTAAAAGTGCTTACCTATAATGTAAGGCAGTTTAATATACACGGTTGGTCTGATGAAGTGAAAGTAGGTGAGCGTGTTGTGCAGCTAATTTCTGATAAAGATCCTGATGTCGTTTCCTTTCAAGAATATTATCCAGGATTTAAACCCGATGAGAAGGTATATCCATACGAGTATAAAGTAATGACATCGCCTAGTAAATCTTTTGGTCAAGTGATTTTCTCAAAATATCCAATTATTAATAGTGGTTCATTGGATTTTGAAAATACGGGTAATAATGGGATTTATGCAGATATTGCAACAGCTACTGATACTGTAAGGGTGTATAATATGCATTTTCAATCATTCAGCTTATCGCCTAATCTAGTAAACTTACAAAAGGAGAATTCAAAAAAATTACTGGGTAGATTAGGTCAAGCTTTTGAAAAGCAAGAAGCTCAGGTAGCTAAGTTTTTACAGAGTGAAGCACTATCTCCTTTTCCAGTTGTTGTTACAGGAGATTTTAACAATAGCGCTACCTCTTATATGTATCGCAAGGTGAAAGGTGATAAAGTTGACGCTTTCGCGAAAGCGGGATCAGGAACTGGAGCAACCTTCTGGTTTGATATCATACCTTTACGTATAGACTTTATCTTAGTAGACGAGTCTTTACCGGTTACAAACTTTGAAACCTACGATGTAGATTTAAGTGATCACAAGCCTTCTATGGCGACTTTTATGCTAGCTCGTTAGAAAGATCAACCTTAGCAAGATAATCTTGTGCACTAGGGCCGAGATTGAATAGCAGGTCTAAAATAGTTAGGTTAGATAAATAGCCGTGATTTTCATTAAAGAGTTGGTGATACTCTGGTAATGGGTAGTTAGGTTCTTTTTTGGCTTGTACTAGATGTCTATAATCTAATTGTTCAGGATTTTTAAAATACTCTTCAGTAAGAATGGGTGTAATTTCTAACTGTAAACACTCCATAATAACGGTATGACAAGCGTTGTTGAAGTCTATAAGACTGTCATAGGTAGTATGGTATAGATGCTCAAATTCATCCTCATAATATTCAAAGTAAGGAGAGGTTTGATATGCGATTTTAAGAGACCGCCAGTGGTCGCGCTGCCAGTGAAATTTATTTTCAATCTTCACATCATAATACTGCTGGCGCTCTGTTTTATCCTTTCGGTGAAGAATAGGGACTATGAGTGTTAACTCACCAGTAGATGTAGCAATCTTCATACGCGTGCGGTACGATTGCTTTTGGAAATTCCCCTTAGCTTCAATGTGAAGTTGTTCGGTTTGATAAATTACTGCGTACTGTATAATAGGAGCACAGTAGCCTACGGTAATAAGAGCTGGTTTCATAAATTACTTCTTAGCCTGTTTTTTCTTTCTAAAGAAAGACCATCCTATGTATAATAATAAGGCTCCTAAAAACCAGTAGCGGTAACTCACTAAAGGTCCATCGCCACCTACGGTTGTAAATACACGATTCCATCGTATTCCGTTAAAACCAGGAACGTTTGCGTCTTTACTAAACCATACAAACACAGGCTTACCTACTACGTGATTAAAAGGAACGTAACCCCAAGCTCTTGCATCTTGCGAGTTATGACGGTTATCACCCATCAACCAATAATAATTTTGCTCAAAAGTATACTCAGTAAGAGGCTCGCCATTCATTAATATCTGGTTACCGTTTACTGTGATTTCACGCTCTCTACCCATTTCATAACCTTCGTACACTTCGATAATACGTTTGTAGTAAGGCAGACTCTCAGTATTTATAGCTACCGTCGTTCCTTCTTCAGGAATATAAATAGGTCCAAAGTTATCTACGCTAGAAGCTCTACCTGGCATGGCTCCAAAGATCCCTGTGTTATTTTCTTTAGCATCATAATGTGCTCGCTCAATACTTATGATATTTGAGTTATTCTTAAGTTTTTCAATAGCAGCTTCACTTACTTGGGCGCTATGAGAATAAGGCCCGTTACCTCCACTATTTCCTGTTAAAACAATGTCTGATATCTCATATCTTCCATTAATAAGATCCGTTGGGAAGGTGTAATATCCACTTGCATTAGTTGCGTTTTTAACTAAAGGAACTTTCGATACAATGTTATAAGTAAACTGAATACGAGCACGATCTGGAAGATCGTTTTGCTCTCCATTGATATACACATAGCCATCGCGTACTTCAAGAGAATCTCCAGCTATTCCTACAGCTCTCTTGACATAGTTAGATTTTTTGTCAATAGGTTTACGCACACTACCGCGCATGCTTCCAGGGGTAATATCTACAAGTGTATCAACTGGCCAGTTAAAAACGACGATGTCATTTCTTTTTATTTTTTGAAAACCAGGAAGTCTAAAATATGGTAGTTGTGGTTTTGATAAGTAACTTTTTTCTTTTATAACAGGAATAGTATCGTGTAGCATAGGTGTAGCTACTGTGGTAAGGGGAGTTCGTGCTCCGTAATGAAATTTACTCACGAATAACCAATCGCCTACCAAGAGGGTTTTTTCTAACGACGAAGTCGGTATTACAAAGGGTTGCATAAAATATGTATGCACTAATGTTGCTGCAACTATGGCAAACAGTAAAGAACTTGTCCATTCTCCACTAGACGATTTTGGATTAATATCTCTATCGTGTTTATACGGAGCATCTGTCGCATAATTGATGTAGTATAAATATAATCCTCCTGTAAAAATCGTAAGTGCAGTGTCTTTAAAGGTGTTGAATCCAAAAGACCGGGCAGTCTCTACCCAAACGACAGGTATCATAATAAGATTTACAATAGGTATAAATAGTAAAATGGTCCACCACTTAGGACGATTTATAATACCCATGAGTACTACTGCATTGTAAACTGGTACTGCTGCTTCCCATGCTTTACGTCCAGCGCGTACATAGAGTTTCCAAGTTCCAGCAAAGTGTACTGCTTGAACAATTAGAAAAAATATAAACCATTGTATAAGTGTCATCTGTAATATTTTGAATCTGTAAGTTGGTCTTACGTTATTAGATAATGTTACAAGTTAAAGTCCTAAAACGTCTCTCATGTTGAAAACCCCTTGTTTTCCTTGTAACCATTCTGCTGCAACTACGGCTCCCAGAGCAAATCCTTGTCTAGAGTGGGCTTCGTGGCTTAGAGTAATAGTATCTATCTCACTTTTGTAATTGATAATATGTGTGCCGGGTACAGTTCCTTCTCTCTCGGCAGTGATTGGGAGATGGTTTTCTTGTATATGCTGTCCCTCATTAAGAGCCCAGCCTGTGTAGTCTGATGCTTCCATAACGCCTTCGGCAAGTGTAATGGCTGTACCGCTAGGTGCGTCTAGTTTTTGAGTATGGTGAATCTCTGTCATATCAACTTTATAGTCTTTATGAGGTGCCATGATAGCTGCAAGTTTTCTGTTAAACTCAAAAAATAAATTAACGCCTACACTAAAGTTTGAAGCATAAATGAATCCTCCATTATTAGTATTACAAAGGGTAACCATATCTTGATAGTTGTCTAGCCAGCCTGTCGTTCCAGAAACAACCGGTACACCTGCTTCAAAACATTTTGTTAGATGATTTACAGCACTATCTGGAATACTAAAATCAATGGCAATATCTGCATCTGCTAGTGTAAAGCTCTCAGGAGAGTTTACTTTTGCAACAATCTCGTGGCCTCTATCTGCGGCAATTTTTTCAATGGTTTTACCCATTTTTCCATAGCCTAGGAGTGCTATTTTCATATACTAAAACTTGTAATTAAAAGAGAGTCCATAATTCATGGTCTGCCCTAAGTCGTCATAATAAAGTGCAGGTCCAAAGCTTAAGTCATCATCTACATCATATTGTGATAAGTGAGCATCTACATTTGCCTCTATAATCTGGAGAACATAGACTCCAGCAGATACTAAGATAAACAGATCTCTTCTTCTTCTAAATTGATCTTGACCATTAATAAGAGCATCATCAGAAAAGATTTCTGTGGTCGTACCATCTTCATTAACTGTAGTAAACTCGTCTATACGACCAGCCAGTCTATCTTTAAAGGCAGTTCTAAAACGCTCAGACTGTTTGCTATTATATGATACACCGTAAATTGTAGAGCCTAAAGCTCCGTACACTAGTGGAAGTTTCCAGTAATCTTTATTATAAATTTGACCTAATCCAGGGAGTACAGCGCCGTAAAAGGCAGCTTTTGCTGGTCTTAGAGGGTCATAAGGTTCTTTACTAGATATGCCCTCTACCTCATCTGCATCAATAATAGTTTCTGCAGGGGAGTCTTGTTGCGCTTTCGCGAAAGCGTAAAAACACAATAAAAAAACCAGTAAGAGGTATTTGTTACTTTGCACCTTTGATTAATTTCTGTAATCGATTAAAGTCCTCTTCTGAAGAGAACGGAATAGAAATCTTTCCGCGGCCATTTTTTGCTACTTTGATATCCACCTTTGCTCCAAAATACTCGGCAAACTCTTTAGTTCCTTTCTTAATGAATTTAGGAGTTTCTTCTTTTTGCTCTTTAGGTGTTTCAATGTTAGAGGTAGCATGATAATTTTTTACCAATGCCTCCGTTTGTCTTACAGAAAGCTTTTCTTGTAAGATTTTTTCATAAATATCTAGTTGGTCACCAGTATCATCTACATTTATAAGTGCGCGCCCGTGTCCCATAGACAAGAAGCCATCTCGCATACCAGTCTGTACAATAGGATCAAGCTTTAATAAACGCAGATAATTAGTTATTGTAGATCGATTTTTACCCACGCGATCACTCATTTGCTCCTGCGTGAGGTTGATCTCGTCTATTAATCTCTGGTATGAAAGTGCAATTTCTATTGGGTCAAGATCTTGACGTTGTATGTTTTCAACAAGAGCCATTGTGAGACTCTCATTATCATTTGCGATACGTATGTATGCAGGTACTGTTTTGTTACCTATAAGCTTAGACGCTCTATAACGACGTTCTCCAGAAACCAGTTGGTATTTTCCAAAACTCATCTTACGAACCGTAATAGGCTGTATAACGCCTAGTTCCTTAATAGATGAGGCGAGCTCCCTTAGAGTTTCTTCATTAAAGCTTGTACGAGGTTGGAAAGGGTTTACATCTATATCATCTAGATCAAGCTCAATGATATTACCTACAACCTTGTCTGCATTTTTATCTTCGGCGCTTTTTATATCATTTTCTGGATCTTTCAGTAATGCCGAAAGTCCGCGACCTAGCGCTTGTTTTTTTGTTGCTTTAGCCATTCTAGCTATTATTTTTTGTAATAAGTTCTTGAGCTAGGCTCAAGTAATTGGTTGCTCCTTTACTTGCGGCATCATAATTAATAATGCTTTCTCCGTAACTAGGTGCCTCACTTAAACGCACATTACGCTGTATGATTGTTTCAAAAACCATCTCACTAAAATGTTTTTGAACCTCTTCTACCACTTGATTAGATAATCGTAGTCTAGAGTCAAACATTGTGAGTAGCAATCCTTCGATATCTAAATCTGGATTGTGAATTTTTTGAACACTTTTTATGGTATTTAATAGTTTTCCTAATCCTTCTAGTGCAAAGTACTCACACTGTATTGGGATAATCACAGCGTCTGCAGATGTGAGGGCATTAAGAGTAAGCAGTCCTAATGATGGTGCACAGTCTATCAAGATATAGTCATACTTATCTCTAAGGTGACCTATCGCTTTTTTCATCATGTACTCTCGTGACTCTTTATCAACAAGTTCAATCTCGATAGCAACAAGATCAATATGTGCCGGTATAAGGTCAAGGTTAGGTGAAGACGTTTTTATGATTGCCTCTTCTGCATTATTAGTATGCTCCAGAAGTTGGTACGTACCCACCTCTACACTTTCTACATCAATACCTAAACCTGAGGTTGCATTAGCCTGAGGGTCTGCATCAATGAGGAGTACTTTTTTCTCTAGCACACCTAGAGAGGCTGCGAGATTAACAGAAGTAGTGGTCTTGCCTACACCACCTTTTTGGTTTGCAATAGCAATTATTTTACCCATAAATTTGAGGACGATTAGGAGGTAAAAATACAATTTAAAATGGGTAATTGAAATGGATTAGAAATGAAAAAGCCGAGAAGAATATTCTCGGCTCATCGATATTTTAAAAAGTAGTGGATTACACCAGTAAAATCAAGACAACTATTTCCAATAATTATGAAATAAAAACTCTTGGTTTTATTTTGAGATAGCTTTCACCGCTTCTTCAGTAATCATTTCTTTCTGTTTATTGCCCCAGCTGTTCATAATGTAGTTCATTACATCTGCCACCTCATCTTCATAAAGCTCAAGGTTTGCCATCACGCCATTATATGCGACACCATTTACGGTAATAGGACCTTGCTGGCCATACTTTACAGCTTTTATGGCTTCTTTATAGCGATCTTCTGTAAGCCAGTCTGATCCAGCAAGCGGCGGGAAAGTCCCTGCCACACCTTCACCCTTACCTAGGTGACACTGTATACAAAAGTCTTGGTATACCTCTGCACCACGTTCTATAGATTCTGCAAGTGGGTCTTGAGAGGTGTAAACTTCTTTTTCCGCTTTCGCGAAAAATAAAAACACACTAACTCCTGCCGTACATAAACTTATAAGTAGTTTCATTATTTCTTAACTAGTTTAAGGATTCCTTTTCCCTCAACACCTACATAGATAGTGCCATTGTGATTAATCACATTGCGCACACGACCTACATCTTCTAGTAACTTTTCACGAGCAACCACCTTGTTATTTTCTAAAATGGCAAGTTCTAGGTATTCAAATTTAAGCGAACCTATTAATAAGTTACCATCAAGTTTTGCATCACCAGTATTGTTTGCAAAAGCCATCCCAGAAGGAGCGATAGAAGGAACCCAGTAATACACTGGCTGCTCCATTCCCTCTTTTTCTGTAATTTCTGTAAATGTAGTTCCGCTGTAATTAATACCGTAAGAGATTATTGGCCACCCAAAGTTTTTACCAGCCTCAGGGATATTAATCTCATCCCCACCACGAGGTCCGTGTTCGTGTATCCATATCTTACCTGTCTCAGGATGCACAGTCATTCCTTGCGGATTACGATGTCCATAAGAGAAGATAGCTTCTTTTGCTCCGTCTTTACCTACAAAAGGATTATCTGCAGGGATGCTACCATCTGCATTAAGTCTATAAATCTTACCTCCATCACGAGTAATATCCTGCGGATTCTCATCTCTCGCACCACGATCTCCTATAGAAAAGTACACATAACCATCTTTGTCAAAACGCACGCGACTGCCAAAGTGATGTCCCTTTCTCGTATTTGGGCTTCCTTTATATAACACCTTCTTTTCGGTAAGCGCGCCGTCTTTTAATTTTGCTCTCATAAGTGCTGTCATCGCTCCATCTTCTTCGCCTTCTGGCGATGAGTACGTGATGTATATCCAGCCATTAGTTACATAATCTGGATGCAAGCGTATGTCCAGTAAACCACCTTGATTACGCGTCACCACCTCTGGAGCACCAGTAATCATTGTTTTTTTACCATCCTTAAAGTGTATGAGTTCTCCACTTTTTTCAGTGATAAGCATAGACTCATCTGGCAATACAGCTAATCCCCAAGGGTTAGTAAGTTCTGGAACAATAACCTCATAGGTGTAATCTAGGTTTGAGGCTAGTGTGACATCATTTTCTCTAGTTTCTTGTGCGCAAGCTACACTTGCAACAAGTAATAATAAGATATAAGTAAAACGACTTTTCATAGTATCAGATTTTAACGGCAAATTACAGAATTATCACCACACTCTATGATGTATTAACAATTTGAAAACACGTGTTAGAGGTTAGAATCTTATCTTTAATCTATGCAAGAGTAAGCTCGTGATGAGTTATATCACTTTTGGTGATAAAGCCATTCGTTTTCTTGATAACTTGATTGTAAGGTTTGGCTTGTAAAACCTACTTTTGTAAGGAAGATATAAATAAGAATTGTGCGATTGTAAAAGTGTTTGTTACGCTTTCGCGAAAGCTTAAAAATAATACAGTATGTCAGTAGAAAAAGTAAAATGCCTTATCATAGGTTCAGGACCAGCGGGATATACCGCAGCAATTTATGCAGCACGTGCAAATATGGCACCAGTTCTTTACCAAGGGCAGCAGCCAGGAGGACAGCTTACCACGACAAACGAGGTGGAGAACTTCCCTGGTTATGTAGATGGTGTGACTGGACCAGAAATGATGGTGCAGTTAATGAAACAAGCACAGCGTTTTGATACAGATGTACGTGACGGATGGGTGACTAAAGTAGATTTTTCTGGAGATGTGCACAAAGCGTGGATCAACGGAGAAAAGGAAATACACGCAGAGTCTGTGATTATATCTACAGGAGCGAGTGCAAAATATTTAGGATTACCTTCTGAGCAGAAGTATTTAAAAATGGGTGGAGGTGTATCTGCCTGTGCCGTTTGCGACGGATTCTTTTATCGTGGCCAAGAAACCATAATTGTAGGTGCTGGAGATAGCGCTTGTGAGGAGGCACACTACCTTTCTAAATTATGTAAGAAAGTAACAATGCTCGTACGTCGTGACGAGTTTAGAGCATCAAAAATTATGGCTGCTCGTGTACAGAAAACAGAAAACATCGAAATCCTTTTCAATACAGAAACTGTTGAGGTGCTAGGTGACGATGTAGGTGTGACTGGAGCAAGAGTAAAGAATAATGTAACCGGTGAGGAGCACGATATCCCAGCAACTGGATTTTTTGTAGCGATAGGGCACAAGCCTAACACAGATATCTTTAAGGACTACTTAGATTTAGATGAGACTGGATATATCATCAATACACCAGGAACTTCTAAAACAAACGTACCGGGAGTATTCGTATCTGGAGATGCGGCAGATCACGTGTACCGTCAAGCAATTACCGCTGCCGGAACAGGATGTATGGCTGCACTAGATGCAGAACGTTACCTAGCGTCAAAAGACGAGCTTCCACAAGATGAGCCAGGAGTAGGCTCTACGTATGTGGACGAGGTTCCAGCTGCACGTCAGTAAATGACATACCTTATATAGAATTTAAAAACGACAGCGAGAGCTGTCGTTTTTTTATTTGTGATTCTTTGTGGACATCTCTCGTCTTGTGACTTTATCTCCTTTTTGCGGACATCTTTTTTCCCTCTTCAAAGAGGGACACTGTTGTGGTTTGATACTTTTTAATTTTGCAAAGCAAAATTAAAAAGTATCGTGAGTATTTTCCCCTCTTTGAAGAGGGGCTAGGGGAGATGTTTTACGACGGATTAGTTTACTTCTAACAATTGAAACCTAGATTAGTTCAAATCTAAAAAATCGGTGTTATCAAAAATCGTTCTTCTTTTTATTTCTAATAATTCTTCAAGCGTATTTCCATATTTTACCTCGACTTGTCTACCTTTTGTTATAAAATAAGGTGAAGGATATAATTTTTTTATTGAGTCATTAGATATATTTTCTTTGACGATGAAATTAATCTTTTTCTCAAAAGTCATAGGTTTCGGTAGTAAATCTAAAAATCCTTCTTTTTTCAATTGTAAAAACTCTTTTGATTGATATCGAAATGGAACAACCCATTCACCATTATTTGATTTTACGGGAATGGTGTAAGTGTATTTTCTACTATTAAGAACGCCACAATTATCATACACATAGAAAATAACTTTCTCATATTGCTCAGCAGGAGGTCTTCCGTAGTGATCGTAAATGCTAAAAGATATAGTATCTGTTTTAAAGTCACCGTAAACGTTTTCTATAACTTTATAGGTGCCTTTAAATTTTCTGTCAAACGGGATGCTAGTTCTATTGCAATAGTATGTGTTTTCTTCTCCTTCAACCTTAATCTTTTCTAATATGGCAATATGTAATTTAGGCTTCTCCTCGCACGGTACATACTCTTTGCACGGTTGAGGTTCTAATCTTATGTGAATACCTTTATTTTTTTCAAAATCAGCTACAGCTATTTTTTGACTTATAAATCGATAAGAACTAAAGACTAAAGTATCCTTTCTAGATGCTCTTATTCTAAAATTCCCATTATTCTTTGCCTTTACGAGTATTTTGTTTTTATTGATATTTTGACCCATTGAAAAAAACTCAGCAATTGAAATTTCGCCTCTAGTAAGTGCTGCTTTAAGTTTGTTTAGGCTGTCATTTCTAGTGATTACGATTTTATTGTGTTTGTTCAAAGTCCCTTGAGCATTGCCGCTAAAAGTCTTTAGAGAAGAATTACAAGAAACAGAACTTAGACAAGCTAATAACCAAAGTAAATGAAGTGCTTTCATTTTATTTTTTATTTAAAAGTAGCGCCAAATAAAACTCATACATACTATAAATGAGTCAATAGTATGTATGAGTTATGTAATGAGTATATGTATTGAGTATTGATAAGCCTTTTACCGCTCCAACCCCTTCTCAAGCGCCTTTTTTATCCCTTCAAGATTCTCGGTAAACTCCATCATTTGAGAGAGCACCTGTGCCATTTCATTTTTATCACCAAAACCTTTGAGTTTATTATTTTTTACAAAGGTTTCTTTCATCGTGTTCCAGCGCTGTTGCTGCGTTTCATCTAGCGCATTTATGAGTTCGCGGTACTTTAAGAGGTTTGCTTCTGCGCTTGAAGTGAGTGTTTGTGACTCGCTTTCATAATGCGATAGGAGCAAGGTCGCGAGCTCAGTGTCGTTCATAATGGGAACTACTTTGGCTACGAGTTTATTCATATCACGGTATGATCCTTGAAGTTTAAATGACGGCTCTGTACGATAAGCATCTTCTTGCGCGGCACTGCGTATGTATTCTGCATTTACCTTAAGTACTGTGTTGCGTATGGTGATTACCTTCTCTAGTACCTTTGTGTAATCTGCCACCTCTTGTGCGGTGTGATTTCCTTTGAGCTGACTGTCCTGAGTCCCATTTTCTATGCGGTCTATTAAGGTATACACATCTTCAAAATGACTACTACTTAACTGCTGCAGTAGCGGATTTGCAGTGAGCGAATTCTCAATAAGACTCAATTTAAACAGGTGTTCCGTATCTCCTATGATATCTCCCAGGTTATAAATATCTGCCCTGTTTGCAAGCATATCTGGTATGCGGAATTTCTCTCCACTCTCTGTATACGGGTTACCCGCCATTATTACACAGAATTTCTTGCTACGTAGGTCATAAGTTTTTGACTTCCCGTTGTACACACCTTCTATCTTACGTGTACCGTCAGATAAGGAGATGAATTTTTGTAAAAACTCAGGATTACAGTGCTGTATATCGTCTAGGTATAGCATCACATTGTTACCCATCTCAAAAGCGACGTTGAGTTTTTTGAGCTCTTCACGTGCAGCGCTATTTGTAGCACTTTCTGGATCTACAGACGTAACTTCGTGACCTATCGCTGGGCCGTTAATTTTTACAAAAACAAGACCTAGACGGTTTGCGATATATTCCATCAGGGTGGTTTTTCCGTATCCTGGTGGTGAGATGAGCAGCAACATACCCATACGGTCGGTACGTTTGTTATCGCCCACGGTTCCTAATTGCTTTGCAAGGTTATCACCAAACAATGGGAAATACACTTGGTCAATCAGCTTGTTACGCACAAAGGATGTAAGCACTCTTGGTTTAAATTCGTCTAGTTTTAAAGCTTCTTTTAACTCTTCAGTAACCGTGTGTTTTGCTTTCTTAAAAGTTTCAAATGCGGGTACTTGCTCTGTTACAAATAAGTTGAGCCTTGCCGTAAAGTCGTGGTAGTTAAAGTTGAAAACACCTTCGGTTATCGTGCTGTGATCACCGCTTAAACCAGTAATTTTCTCATTTGGAGAAGCCGCTTTTGTTTTTAAAACCGACTCATCTTCAAAGAGTAGTAAACACACTACTTCATCTACGTAGCGTACATCGGTTAGGCTTTCTTGGGTGCGTACAAATGCCGTCACCCACTGTTTTACGAGCTGCACTTTCCCTTTTAGGCTAGGGAGTGACTCATAACTCTTTTTAAACTTGAGATCTGCCTGTTGTTGTTTTAACGCTTTCGCGAAAGCGTCTTTTAAACGCACCGCAACACTACTACGCACAAACTCTGTGTCACCTTGAAGCTCGTCAAAGATATAGGTCGCAATGGTCTGACTTAACTCGGGTGAGAAAAGGGATTCCGCTTTCGCGAAAGCGTGTATCTCCTCACTTAAAGTATCAACAATAAATTGGTACTCCTTTGCATCTGGAAAAAACTGCAACACCTCTCCCGAAGCCTTTATAGATTGGTTAAGTGTTTTTTGAGTACTTGGGTCAATGCTGTTCCAGAAATACTGAGCGTATGCTCTAATTTCTGGGGCGTAGGTGAGTAGTCCTAGCTCGTTGTGTTTGTGTACGAGTACCTTTAAAATTTTAGTCGCGTCTACATCGTGCACACCTTTTACATAGCCCTCTGCATAATCATTGCGGCTTTCTTCTTGTACTATCCCAAGTAGCGCATCATCACCGGCTTCTAGTAGGGTGTGCTTGTCTAGTTTATTAAATAATTTATAAGCTAGGTAGGCACTGCGGTACACCTCGCTAGTTTCTGATACAAATTCTTGATCCCAGATGTGGCGAGAGGCGAGAAGGGTCTCGTTTGAGAGTTCTTGATAAAAATCGGTGCCTGTGAGGTGATAGTTAAGCGCGCCATCTTTAAGCACAATAGTGAGGTCAAGCGGTTGTTTGTTTACACCAAATTTATGCTTGCCAAGTCGTATCACCGTATCTCCATCTTCATAGAGATCTAGTTTGTCTTTGAGCTTGCGCAGCGCATCTTCACGGGCTGTTTTAAGTCCAGTCTCAATCTCTTCTGCCTTTCCGGTATCTTCTTGCTCTTTAAGTTGCTGTATGATATCACGCACCTTATTAATCATAAGGTCTGCGGCAAAATATCCGTTTATTTCCGAAGCTGTTTTAAAGCTTTCGGCTTTTTTACGTACGCCTTTTAAAATGCGTTCTGAGGCATTTTTTAATGCCATTGCCTTTTTGTTGCGCTTTTCTATCAGTGCATTTTTACGTGCTTCAAAAGCTCCGTATACTTCCTCGCGCTTTTCAATAATGAGCGTGATAAACTCATCCCAGTCTGCAAACTTTCCTTCTAGCTCTTCTAGCTGGATAGAGATTTTAGTTTGGAACTCATCACACTTTTCTGGCGTGGTGGCAATATCTAGGTAGTTTATGATACTTTGATCAATTAACTTAAGTTGGGCAGCAAAGTCGGCTTGTGCCTCTGCACTTCCCAGTGATTTTTTCTTATTCTTAATCCCAGCCTTTAACTGATTGATAGTTGCAAAAATGAGCGAGATATCATCAATTATCTTAGTAGAGTGGGAGGTGTCTTCTATATCAAGATTTGAAACAATGTCGATAAGTAACTCAAGATCTGTTGCAATCTGGTTTACTTCTTCTTCGAGTTTTTTGGCTTCAATGACTTTCTTGATGCCATCCATCACCTGTTTCTTTTCGGCTACGGCATCGTGATATGGTTTTAACGCTTTGTCATCTAGTAAGAACTGTACACACTTCTCAGAAATTTTTTGTGTTTGCACAGCAATTTCTTCCTCTAGCGTTTTCACGAAAGTGGGATCTACATAGCGTATGTCATTAAGCGAGATGGTCTCTCCACGTAATGATCGCAACTGCGTGAGCAGCGCCACAAAATCATTAATAGACTTAAAAGAGGTGCTTTTTATTTTGCCAAAAATCTCAGAGGCTTTGGTCTCAACTTCTTTAGTTTGTTTGGCAGCGTTGCGCTTGAGTTGTACTACTTTTTGAAACTCATCTATAGCGGCATTTGCAGCTCCATTTATTTCTGCAAGTGGTACGTTGAGTTGCTTGGTTTCTGCTTCTGGAAGCCAGTAGTAAGCATCTAGTATATCTTTTGAGAACTTAGCAATATCGCTATACAGTCCGTCGTAATTATCTTCTTTATTGAGCAGTGTGATGAGGCTATTTACCTCTGCCATTGCTTTTACAATATCCTTATTTCCTATTTTATAAAGTAACGTGTCTTCGTGCTGAGAAGGCATATAGTCCCCCTTTAAAAATGGGGTTTGCCAGATCTGTATCACGTGATGCTTGGTTTGCTCATTTTCGGTTCTAAAATAGCATAGCTGCCCATCTTGCAATACGGTAAAACCATTACAGATAATAGGTGTTTTTATCTCTTGAGTAATCACATTATATGACATCAAGTTGTACAGCGCCTCTTCTGGCGAGTAAAAGACATATAAAAAGTCCTCCCCGTTAGGCGAACTCACCTTCTGCTGAAATTTTACATTTGGGATGGCATTATCAAAAATGTTGTATTCTCCTGTTTGTAAGTAGTAGCCTGTTGGGAAAATGATACCTTGATCATCTGGAAGCAAGACACAGGTGTCCTTAACACTCTGTATTTTTTGAACTTCCTTTAGTTTGTTATTAAATACAAAATAGCGAGGCTCTTCTTGAAAGGGTTTAATCTCTAGCGCAAGTAGGTTACCCAGATCTGCATAGCGATACTGGCCATCATCTAGTGTCTGGTCTATAAGCTCTACGGGCTCATCTAATATTCCTTTACCTTGATCTGTATTATCTTCTATTTTTATGGTAAGATCACCACCTATAGTCTCTACAAACACCTTGTCTAAAATAGACACGTGAGCGTGCTCACCATAACGGTGCATATCACGCGTAGCCTCTTGCCACTTAAAATCGTGTTGCTGTGGGAAGCGATACTCGTGCTCACTACGGTTATCTACATACTGTAACGTATCTTCTTTTATGAGCCACTTAAATGTTTTAATATCTGTAACACTATCACTAAGCTGAAAAACCATATACAGGTAGTTACCTATAATCGCAAACTTTGAAAAGATGGTATTACGGTAATACTTGTACAGGTTTGCAAAGTCTAGTAGAAAAGTGTCGTCTTGTAAAAGTGAAAGATCACGAGGTTCAAAACGATTGTCTTTAAACTCATAGGCACTAAAAACATCTCCTAGGTGTATGTCTGTACGTAGTCCAAAATGCACATTGTAGCCAAATAAACACAAGTTTTTAAGCGATACAATATCACGAGCAATACAGTTATTTTCTGTATTGATACGGTCATTTGCAATGAGCTTTGTTTCTAGTGAACCAAAAACATTTTTACGCTCCTCGTTAAGTTCTTGTAGCCGCTTTTGTAAGTCGGTTTTTTGTTTTTGCAGTCTACCTTGTATAATCTCATAGGTGCCGCCGTCAAGAGTTTGCGTTGCTTTAGGTTGTATATCTGGAGTTTCGTTTGCCATAAATGTTGGAAACTAATCGTTGGTTTGTTGATTGATTCTTGTGATGAAAGTTGTGAGATGTGGTAGTAATTACGCTTTCGCGAAAGCGTAAAAACAACCAGCAGCTTGCCATCTCACTGGTTGCAAGCTGCCGTTGTTTACTGAGTTTTATTTCAGTTTCTTGTCAGATAATCCTAATCCCTTTGCAAGGTTAAATAGGTTACTGAATAAGGTTTGCTCATCGCTGTCTGAAGATTTAGATTTTAAATCCATCAGTAAGTTTGCAATGGTCACATTTTTAAGATCCTCAGAAGAGATGCCGTACTTATCTGCAAATTCTTTTACTTTTTCAAGCAAGTTTCCTTTTACATCATCACTACCTAAAATGGCATCTTTTACCTCTGTCACCGTTTCTGAGTGGTGTACGAGTCTGTCATAACCTTTGGCCTTTGTAATTTGCCCTATAATCTGGTCAAAGAACATAGTCTCACCACCTACAATATCAATATTTGCAGCTTTAAGAGCATCGCCTATAACTTGTGCTTGCGCATCTGCAATATCTTTCTGGATATTAATTTCTGCAAGATCTACTTGAAGTTCTTTATCAAGACGTAGTTTAAACTCTTCGTGTTCTTTACCTACACCGTCAAGTTTCTTCATAGCATTTGCTTTCTCTTCGATACCTGCGGCATCTGCAAGGGCTTTCTCTTTAATTACATCTGCCTCTGCAAGACCATCTTTACGTTTTGCCTCTGCTTTTGCTTCAATTCCGGCAGCTTCTGCAAGTGCCTTTTTCTCGATAACAGTTGCCTCAACAATACCTTGACGCTCGTTTGCATCTGCCTTAGCGTGCATTACTTGTGCCTCAGACATACCCACGGTTGCTTCTTCCTTAGCTTGTGCTTCGGCAAGAATTTTACGTGCATCTGCCTCTTTCTCACTTGCTTCTTTATGCGCTAGTGCTTCGATATTAATTTCTTCGGCTTTTTGTTTTGCTGCTTCTTTTGATGCTTCGGCTGCTTTTATGGTCTTAATAAGATCTTCTTGAGCTGCTGCCTCCGCATTTGTAATTGCTACTTGCTTAGAACGGTCTGCAGTTTTGAAAGCCTCAATATCTTTCATATTTTCTTGCTCCTCTACCACACCTTTCTCTAGCATCACGCGGTCTCGTATCACATCTTGAATGTTCTTTTTCTCAACTTCAACAACTTTCTCTTTTTCGATTTGAGCCAGTGTTACTACGCGCTCTCTCTCGGTAAGTTCTAGCATACGGTCTTTCTCCACACGCTCTGTCTCCACCTTGTCAGTACGTTGCTTGTTTTTCTCAGCAACGATAATCTGGCGTTGCATATTTTCTTCGGCTACTTTTACTTTTTCTTCGGTAGCAATGCGAGCTGTTTCAGACTTGAGACGCTCTTCTTCGGCAACTTTAAGAATCTCTGCCTCTTCACGAGATTTTATGTTTGAGATCTCACGTTTTTGCTGTTCTTCTTTTTCGGCGAGTTGCTTATCTAGTTCTAGTATCGCCTCGCGAGCCTCTACATCTTGCTTGCGTATTACTTTCTCCTCATCACGTTTAATAAGGTTTGCTTTGATGTTTTGTGCAGCTGTAAGATCTGTGATTTTCTTGATACCTTCTGCATCAAGTATGTTATCTGCCTTAAGATGTGTAACTGCAGTTTGCTCTAGGTAATCTATCGCACAATCTTCAAGAGTATATCCATTAAGATCTGTACCTATAATGTCTACAATCTCATCACGAAACTCACGACGAGCCTCATAAAGCTGTATAAAGTCAAACTTTTTACCCACGGTTTTAAGCGCTTCAGAAAATTTTGCCTCAAAAAGCTCTTCTAGCGTTTCTTGACGTGATGCACGTTGCACACCTATGGTTTGAGCTACTTTCTTAATGTACTCTACTTCATTATTTACACGTACAAAGAAGGCTACCTTGATATCTGCACGCATATTGTCTTTACAAATAAGACCCTCTGATGCAAGACGCTCAATCTGGATTTTCTTTACAGAAATATCCATTACTTCTACACGGTGAAAGACAGGAACCACATAGAGCCCTTTATCTGTCGCTACTTTTGTCCCGCCAAAACCTGTACGAACCAAGGCTTGACCTTGATGTACCTTTTTGTAGAACATCGCGATGATGAGGAAGTAAATAACAATGAGTGCCACAATACCCACAACAAGGGCGATGGCGATAGATGGTAGGTTTTCCATAAAATTGATGATTTTTGTTTTTGGTTGATTATGAATGTGCGTTTACACGCTTAATTAATATTTGCTGACTAAAAAGTAATTTTTATCTGGTGACTGTTTGATGATGAGTACGCTTTCGCGAAAGCGTATTTCTGACCCATCTAGTGATTTTACATAAATACTCATAGGGTTGCCATCTGCTAGTACCTCTGCATTACCCATCTTGTCTCCAGAAATGGTAGATAGCAACACTGCGTCACGACCTAAAAAGTCTGTAGCCTTATCACCATCTTTATTCAAGTTTTTAAAAAACGACTTAAATGGAGTGGTAAATATCTTAGTAAGGAACAAAGCAGGGATCATACAGCTCAACATAAGTATGTAACCAAAACTTGTTGCATAGCTACCGGTAATACTTGTGGTTACTAGGGTGCAAAGCCACCATAAAAATACCCATACCGTAAAGGTGAACATAAATGGAAGACCTACAAAGTTGAAGTAAATTAACAATACTTGCCACCACTTAAGCGGTTTACGTCTTTTATTTACAACGTGTGACCTGTCTACCTCTGCACTTGAGACATCTTCAAAATCCATACTACCAGAGTCTACGGTGTTGATGTCAAAATCTGCATCTACATCTACATCGAGATCAATGTCGATGTCCATATCGTAGTCAAAATCAATACCGCTCACCGAGGTAAGTATCCAGTAAATGATCAAGAGTATCAATAAGACGCTCAAGATGATATTAACTTCTGAAAATATGAGATTTATAAAGTTGTCCAATGGTTGATGGTTTTAAGGTTTATGATGGCTAGGCGTTGTCTTTACCTAGCCCTAATTGTTCTTTAAGTTTTGCAAGCTCATCATCTACTTTCTCCTCGCTAGTATCTGCAGCGGCGTTTATCTCATCATCTATACTTTTATTAGTATCTGCGATGTCTCCATAAGCCTCTGCAAGTGCTTCTTCTTGCGCTACTTTTTCTTTCATTCGTTCTAGCATACTCACGGTACCAGTGTTATCTAGGGCTGCCATTTGCTTGTTTACATTCTTAGTAGCATCGCTCACTTTTACACGTGCCTTGAGTGTTTTAAGCTCGTTCTCCCAGTTGCTTATGTTATCTTTAATAGTCTGGATAGAGCCTTGTAGTTGTGCTACATTACCTTCAAATTTTGAGGTATCCTCACCAGCGCGTGTCGCGTGTGACTGTGCTTCTTCTTTTTTGGCCAGGGCTTCTTTGGCTAGTCTGTCTGCATCTGTCGCATCCATAGATCCTGCGTGAGCTTTTTTAAGAATAGCGATGGCTTTGCTCTCGTAGTCTTTTGCTTTTGCATCGTGCTCGTCACGCTCGTTTTTTGCGCGTATGGCCATTGCTTTTACTTGAGCCATAGCCTCTACACTTTTGGCAAGATCTTCTTTCATATCTCGTATGCCTTGCTCTGTCATCTTGATAGGATCTTCCATATTATCTATAGATGCATTTGCCTCTGCTTGTCCTATTTTAAAAAGTCGTTTAAATATGTTCATAATGTCGTTTTTTTAATATTTTGAAAATTCTATAATCTGTTCTGAGTACTCACTCATAAGTAAACTCAGGGAGTTCAAGCTTCCCTCTAGCTCGTTGAGGTCAAGATTTTCTATCTGTAGGGTATCTCTAAAGATGACCTTTTTACCAGTATCATCTAGTACAAAAGCGCCGTGTATGATATCTCGGTTTTTTTGCAGCAGACTTTTAAAAATCTTTTCTGACTGGTTATTGATGGTAAAAATAAATTGCTCGATAATTAGAATAGGAGGAGCAATGCCCAGAATCAGGTTTTTGATACCTGAGTTTTCCTTTTGTACAACCATAATACCATCTGCCGTATTTTCTGTAGTGATATTAAAATTGAGTTCTAATAAAAAATCTCGAGTAATTGTAAAGTGGTTCTTCATAAAGAGTGTCAATGTTGTGTTCCAATACATTGGAAGGTTAATAATACGAAAACTTGTCTCTGTAAATACCCAATTGTTTATAAGTGGCTCAGGATGTAAATAATTAAAGTGGTCATAATGTTTGATTTTTGATTGATGAATGTTTGATGATGCTATTACGCTTTCGCGAAAAAGCTAAATAAATTAGCATAAGTGAATTCTTTTTGCTAAAATTGTTAGGTAAATATACAAACAATTTTGTCATTTGCAAATAAAATTAGCAAAATATGTCATTCTTTGGTAAAAACATTCGAAAAATAAGAACCGTAAAGACGCTTAGTCAGCAGTCGTTTGCAGAGCTCTTTGACCTGAAAAGAGGGACGTTAGGGGCTTATGAGGAGGGCAGGAGTGAACCTAAAATAGATACGGTAATTAAAATTGCTAATTATTTTAGCATTCCTATAGATGACTTGCTCACAAAAGAGCTTACCGTAAATAGTTTGCTCAAATTTAAAGCAGACCTTACTACAAATCACGAGCAGATTACAAAAGAAACTTTTGCTACCATACCTTGCATCACCCCAAAAAACACAAACGATTATCTACTATATAATGACAGGGAAGCTTTTGTAGCAGATATGCCTGTCTTACAACTACCCGTAAACCCAGAAAAAGATTTCAGAGCCTTTACAGTAGATAACTTGGAGATGAGTAGTAATGACAAAGGACTCTTTCCAAAAGATATAGTAATAGGTGAGCACATCCCCAAAAACGTTTATAAAAAGCTCAATAATGGACATCTCATTCTAGCCGTTTTTAATGATAGACTAGTATTAAGACGTTGCTACCTCTCTGGTAACACTATCACCCTTAGAGCAGATCATAAAAATATAGACGACCTAGAGTTTCCTATAAAAGAAATTAAAGAACTCTGGCGCATACGCTACGTCTTCTATCACAGAGTGCCAGAACTGGCAGATGGACTAGAAGAAAAAATGGCAATGCTAGAAGCCCAGTTTATGAAAATAAAGGCTGGATTGTAACTTTTAACTATTATACACATAAAAAAATGCTCGATACTATCGAGCATTTTTTGTGTTGATTGATTGATGTTATTTGTTGTAATTATTCTTTGCTTCTTATAACCCCGCCAGAGTAGCTCTTTTTAGGCTTATCTACATTTCTTGGGCTACCGTAGTAATTTATGATTCCTCCAGAAGAGGCCTCTGCCTTAAGATCCTGAGAAGCATAAACATCCATCACACCTCCAGATGAAGCATCTGCCTTTGCACTCACAGATTTGAGTTTACTTATTCTCGCTACACCACCACTAGAAACCGAAGCATCTAGTCGCTCTGCACTACCAGAGATACGAGCCACGCCACCGCTACTAACATCTGTCTCTACATTTTTTGCAGAAACTTGTACGCGCATTGTCCCTCCAGAAGATGCGTCAAATTCAATGTCATCTCCAGTAAGTGTTTCCTTTGTAGTGAGACTTGCACCACTATTTACGCTCACATCAGTAAGATTTTCTGAGTAGGTTACAAACACCTTTTTTGAGGTAGCACTTTTGATATTGTCTTCGCAGTATATTTTAAGCTTCCCGTCTTTTACATAAATTTCGGCAGCGTCTACTAGGTTTTGGTCTGCTTCAAGTATTACGGCGTTTGTGCTTCCTTTTTCTAAAAATACTTCCCAGCCATTTCCAGCGACTACTTCGTCAAAGTCTTCTGTGATGTTCAGATCTTCTGTAACTACATTTCCGTTTCCGCTTATTTGCCCTAGATTAATGTCAAACTGACAAGAGGTGACGAGTAAAGCAGTAAGGATTCCTAAAATTGTTTTGATGAGCGTTGTCATAATGATTGGTTTTTTGGTGATTGGTTCGTTTTTGTTTGATTGATTGTTTTTGATTGATGGTGTAAAGATGTAGATAAGTCCGCTTTCGCGAAAGCGTAACCTACCCAACTGTAATAATTTATGACTGAGTTGTATAGATTGCTAGTGCAAGCTTATCACTCGTGTAATTTTCCAGCCTTTTGGGGTGTCTTTTAATATGGTTATAAACTTAGATGGTTCTGAGTGGCTGTCTTCTACTAGGTTGTGAAAACTATGTTTTCCAAGTGATATAGCGCCAAAACCCGCTATCTCGTGCACCTCAAAGGTGTCTGGAGTAAGTGTTCTCTGTACTTTATTACAAATATTCTCCTTGAGCGACTTCATATACTCTGTTTTGCTAGTAGAAAGTCCACCCTTGTCGTGATAAAACTCAAGATCTTCTGAGATGAGAGTTTCGTGAGTTGCGAGGTCACAATTATTATACGAGTCAAAAAGAGCAGTGTCTATAGCAAGAATATCTTTATAAAGTTTGCTATCCTTAGACACCTGCGCCACTCCGATCAAGGGGAGCAGCAACAGGATCCAAAGAAGATTGGTTGGGTTTTTCATAGTGAAGAAAATCTATTATATTTTGCCAATAACAAACGGTTTACTTGTAGTTTTACGATAATCTCTTACAAACCCAGTTTTGTAATTTTTAAGATTAGATGTCCATTTGGTAAGCTTACCGTTATAGCCATCATTACATTCTACCGATAGCGTTAAACTTTTGATTACTCCATTTTGATAAAAAGATGATTGAGAGAAGTCTATATCAATATTTTTTGCATCTTTAAGTTGTTTTCGAGCACTAGCTAATTGTTTTCTCGTAGTCTTTTCAGTGATCCTGAAGTAGACTACATTCTCACTTATATTTAAGCCCTTGATTTCTGTAATTTCTGTAAATTCTGGAGCATTTTCTCCTTCTTCATAACTGCGTTCTTCCCAAGAATCATTACCAGATTGCTCCCAAGAGTTATCATCATCATTGTAATCATAACTGCGATCTTCTGGACAGCCGTCACAAAGAAGCTTGCCATTACCTACGGTAAGGTATTGCTCTTCTGTTCCATTATCTAGTATGTCACGGTACCTGCTATCATTGCGGTGGTATGAGTATGTATTATCATCGGCAATGAGGGTAGTTCCTTCTGGAAGGTATACAATCACTTGTACCTCGCGATCATTCCAGTGGCCATATGATTTTTGAGTAGGTGAGGTAAGAAAGCCATCTAGTGATAAAACATCGTCTTCTAGTTTAAAATCATACTGTATAGATGAGGCTAGCTCACGTGCTTCTTCATACGTGAAGTTATCTGCTCGTTTTTCTATCTGGATGTAGCCATTGCTATCTTTAGTACTTCTCACAATAAGACGTACGTCACGCTCTATAGTCACATTTTCTGTGTCACTCTTAATTGTTCTCATAAACCCAGTAGATCGCCCAAAAGGAATTTCATAACGATCACTCTCTCGCATCTGTATGCGCAGCGTGTCACTTGCCGTTATAGCAAGCTCTGTGCGCTCTACTACTTTACCAGTTTCTGTGTTAGAATACTTAATAGCTTCTTTTACAGAAAATACACCTATTACTATCGCAGATACAAGCCATAACCCAAAGAGGCTAAGCTTTGCACTCACCGGCATAGATTTTAAGTTAGAAGAAACAATCTTAAGTCCTAAATAAAACAGGAAGAAGAAAGGTATCCCAACTGCAAATAACGTGAGAAGAAGTACAAGCCAGATAGGCAATCCTGTCTCATTATTTACCCAAGGTAAATCGGCTAGATTAGGGGTGAAAATATCTACTACACCACCAGTTAAGAAGGTGATAAGTAATGAGATAACTACGGTAGCTCCAGTTATAATAAGGAGTACCCCTATAATCTTTGCAAGGACTTTAAAGAAAAACATAATAATCTTACCAATGGTCCCGAAAAAACCTTGAGCTCCTGTTTTTACTTTATTGCCATACTTATCATAATCTACACTCTTTACGGTGTCAGCCACATTTTCAAATCCTTCTTTTACTTTTTCTGTGATATTGTCAATGTTAACTGCCTTTCCCCGCATTGCGAGTTTATCTGCCGTGGTTTGTGCCTCTGGTACAAAAACCCATAGGGCAAGATAGATAAGTGCAGTACCTCCTAGTGTAAACCAAGTAAGCGCTATAAGTAACACCCAGCCTATACGTACCCATAATGGATCTATACCCAGATAGTGTCCCATACCGCTAGATACACCGCCTATATAAGCATTATCTGTATCTCTGTAAAAACGGCGTTGTGCGATACGTGGTGCTTGTTTTGACTTTTTTGAGGAGTTGCTGCTAGCTGCAGGCTCATCTTCAAAAATATCGTCATCTACCATATAGTCTTCAGGTTGTCCCATTACAGCAATCACCTCGTCTAGCTCTTGTGAGCCTATTACCTGGCGCTCGTCTTTAATGCGCTCAGAAAATAGCTCAGAGATACGAGCTTCTATATCTGCTATAATTTCATCTTCACCTTGCATACCTTCAAAAGAACGTTTGATGGCAGCGAGATATCTCTGTAATTTACCGTAAGCATCTTCATCTATATGAAAAAATACTCCTGCTAAATTTATATTAACTGTCTTGTTCATTTTTTTGTGGTTTTAGTGGATGTAACTACGGCTACTGCTGTCTGTAACTCATCCCAAGTGGTTGAGAGTTCTTTTAAAAATATCTTACCCGTTTCGGTAAGTCCATAATATTTACGTGGTGGACCACTGGTAGATTCTTCCCAGCGATAGTTGAGTAAACCAGCGTTTTTAAGTCTAGTGAGAAGCGGATAAATTGTACCCTCTACCACCAGCAACTTGGCGTCTTTAAGCGTGCCTAAGATCTCTGCTACATATGCATCTTCGTCTTTTAATACAGAGAGGATACAGTATTCTAGCACGCCTTTTCGCATTTGCGCTTTGGTGTTTTCAATCTTCATAGATTTCCATTTTTAAATACATTAAACTGTTCGTTTTGGTCCTGATTTGGGTCAGGTGATTGATTAATTGTTGTTACGCTTTCGCGAAAGCGTACATAGTCATACCACTACATTACATAGTAGGTTGCTCTTGAGTTGATGAGTCCTCTTGAGTATCTGGGGTTTCTGCAACGGCAGAAGCTTTAATAAAATTTATAAGAAGCGGAAACTTATAAATGCCTCCTTGTGATGCCTGCACTGCTGCCGAAATTACTGTGATAATCTCTATAAGAAATAATCCTATAGCCAGCACACCTACCACAATGGCAGTGATGAGAAAACCACCTAGATCTGCAAAGTCACTAGGGTCATTTATGTATCCATTGTTAAGCAAGCTAGCACTTCCTTCACCAGCACTTACTATAAAGTAAATAAAGAACGGAATGCTTATTACCGCCAGCGCAATAAAATATAAAAGTATACTGAGCTGAAAGTTTATGGCATCTCTACCGTGCTTGTCTATAAATAACGAGTTGCGCTTTTGAGCGCTCCATAAAATGAGCGGCGCAATAAAATTTCCAAAAGGGAAAAGGTATTTACAGAAGGTAGAAAGGTGTATTAAGGTTCCTACATTTTTGTGATGTGTGGGTATGCTAGTTTCCATAGTCTATTAATGTCTTATGCAAATATATGTCTAAAAAAAGGTACTTTGTTACGCATAGTACTAAATATTAACATTTATTTAAGGAATTAAAACTTATATGTTTTAAGTAGAATAAATAACTAATGTCTTGTAAATACAGTTGTGTTGCGTATTACAGCTTGTGAAAATGTTCTTTTGTCTGAAAATTATAGTTTGCGACTTTTTAAAATTTAACATTTATAGGCCCGCCTTAAATTTGTCCTACTGAAACCAATTCAGGTTTTTTATAATTAAATAGTAATGCAAGTAAGACATATTTTTAAAACTCCCTTATGTATAATAGTCCTATTATTATCTCAGATAGTGTGGTCTCAGGTCGGCGTTAATACTGCTCATCCCACCACAATGCTAGATGTAAATGGTGATTTGCGAGTGCGTAATGCAGCAGCTAGTACATCTACAGATGATGTACCTCTAGTAATTGATAGCCATGGTAATGTAAAGAGGCAACTTAATAGTCTTGTAGGTAACTTTAGAGGTCGCTTAATTTCTGATTATGATTCTAGACTTGCCGGTAATATTGCCAATGATAATGGTATTTATAAGATTAATACTATTACAGAGCTTATTGATTCTGGTAGTGACTTTAACGATGCTACAAGTACATTTGTAGCTCCGCTAGATGGTGTTTATGAAGTGACAATCACGTTGACAGTATCTGGGATATCCACAACAAGTAGTAACTATGTTGCTGGGTTAATGGATGCTGATGGAAAATGGGTAATGCGTTTTTCAATGCCTAGAGAGGAGGTGAACGGAACAGGTGCTGTAGGGAGTGCAAAAACATATACAGGTATTGCAGAGCTTACGGCTGGAGGATCTTACAATTTTGGATTTGCTTCAGGAAATTTTGTGTTACTAGCTAATCCCGTAGGAAATAGTGGTACTGGTATAGGTAGTTACCTTAAAATAGAACTTCTCAACAATTAAAATTTATACATCTTTTCTTAAAAGGTTCTCATTTGGGAACCTTTTTTATTCCCTATTTTTACCGCAAAACAATAGATTATGTCATTCCCCTTACCTGGTAAATTCAATACGTTCACAATGTTTAAGCTGCCATCTGCGTGGCTTACGGGAGTACGTGTAAAAAAACTCTCTCCTAGCTCTTGTACGACCTCTGTAAAACACAGATGGATTAACCAAAACCCTTTTAATAGTATGTTTTGGGCAGTACAAGGTATGGCTGCAGAGCTTGCCACAGGAGCACTTGTTATTGCACACATACAAGAAAGCGGTCAGAAAATATCAATGCTTGTTGCAAACAATAATGCAAGCTTTACAAAAAAAGCAACTGGGAGAATACACTTTGTGTGTGATGATGGTCAAGCTATTAAAGAAGCTATAGCAAATGCTGTAGCTACAGGAGAAGGACAAACATGCTGGATGAAGGCTGTAGGGACAAATAAAGACGGTGTGCAGGTTTCTGAGTTTAACTTTGAGTGGACACTTTTAGTAAAGAAGCCTCGTAAATAATAAGTAACTTCGTTTTCAATAAGTTTTATCTTTAAGTCTATCTGTCTCGCACACTTTGTATAGAGACTAAAATCTAACCCATGAACTTTATCCTTTTTGACGGAAACGTACGCAATCAGCTTTTACCATTTACGTATACAAAACCAGTCGCTGACTTGCGCGTGGGCATTATGACTATACGAGAAAAGTGGGAGTTTGTACTTGGCTCAACAACCTCAACTGTAACAGAAGAGTATCTTTCAGATAAGTGGCCTATGATAGAGCTTGAAGAAAACGTGATGATTAATGCATCCTATCTTCCTTCAGACAATTTAGCTGAGATTATTAAAAATTTATCATCAAAGCAGGTGTTGCTTGATGGGGAGGAAATAATCGCATTTTCAGTACAAGAAGGACAAGAAGTAGACTTTGATACTTATGAGAGCATAGATTATACAGCATCAGATGTTTTAAGAATCGAGCATACTTGGGATATTTTTGCTAAAAACGGTGAAGCAATCACTAGAGATTTTGAGATGTTTACCGAAGATAGAGAGTCTCAAGACATTCCAGAGCACGTAATAGCAATAAATAAAGAACAAATATTTATTGAGGAAGGAGCAACAGTTCACTACTCACATCTTAATGCGACAGATGGCCCTATTTATATAGGTAAAGATGCGCAGATTATGGAAGGTGCACTTGTAAGAGGACCTTTTGCAGTATGTGATCACGGAGCTGTAAAAATGGGCGCCAAAATTTATAGCGGCACCACTTTAGGTCCTCACTGTAAAGTAGGAGGAGAGGTAAATAACTCCGTGCTTATGGGGTACTCTTCAAAGGGTCACGATGGCTTTTTAGGCAATAGTGTGCTAGGAGAATGGTGTAATATAGGTGCAGATTCAAACAACTCAAACCTTAAAAATAATTATGCTCCCGTAAAGTTATGGGATTATGAGACGGGTCGCTTTGCAAATACAGGGCTACAGTTTTGTGGTCTAATGATGGGTGACCACTCTAAGTGTGGTATTAATACAATGTTTAATACCGGTACCGTAGTGGGCGTGGCTTCTAATATTTTTGGGAGTGGTTTTCCACGTAATTTTGTTCCTTCATTTTCTTGGGGAGGTGCTAGTGGCTTTGTGACGCACAAAACAAATAAGGCCTACGAGACGGCAAAAATAGCAATGGCGCGTCGTGATATAGAACTTACAGAACAAGACATCGCTATACTTGATCACGTTTTTGAAGAGACAAAGCAGTACCGTAGAGAGTAATCTGTGATTTGGTATTAATACTTGTGAGGATTAAAACCATTTGTAAAAATGAGATCCCACGGTATTACAGCTATCGCAAGTACAAATAGTATAAAGGCAATAATTGTAACCATTAGGACCTTGCGTCTATAGCGTTTGTTATCTCTGCGTATGCGTTTACGTATTTCCATAAGTTGATCAAAAGACGCTTTTTTAGGATCTACCCACTTTTCGTTTACAGTAGATACAAAAGATAGATCGCCTCTCTTACGCTTTTGCTTAAGAAGGTTTCTATTGTTTTTTATTACTTGATTTGCTGCAAGAGCTGCTCCACCGAATCCCATATCATTTTCATTTTGGTTACATAGATATGTTGAGGTAATTTATAAAATGTTACAGAGCTTGTGTGTTGTAATCCCTTTGTTAACGGAGTTTTAGCGTGATGTTTGGATAAACAGGGCTAGTAGAATTATAGGGCGAGGGTGGTTGAGTACGCTTTCGCGAAAGCGTAAAAAAAAGTAGAATTATTTTCTAATTAAATAAACTTACAAGCAAAATACTCACTACGGCAAGTGCAATACCTATCCAGTTTTTGAGGAGAAGTTTTTCCTTAAAAAACAAAATTCCTATAAAGGTACTTACCATCACAATGGCAACATTGTTTATGGTAAAAAGTGTAGAACTATCAAATCTTGGATCTCGCAAAGCCTGTACAAGCATATAGATAGAAAAGTAGTTAGGTATACCCAGACCGACACCTGCCACAATATTTTTGAGCTTAAATGTAAATGTCTTAGTGATGATTTGATACCCTATAATTAAAAAGCCAATACAGGCAGCAGCGCCAAAGATAGTTGCACTAAAAATGGGTACATCGCCATTACTTACATAAGCACCCTCTATAAATTTAAGACTAGTATCTATCGCGCCACTACCTAAGAACACAAGAATTGGGAAGATGAGGTTTTCTTTCTTTATAGCAATCCCATCTTTTGCTTTTACAGAGGCGAGATAAACGGCTATTAAAGCAAGTATAATCCCAAGGCTTTTGTAGAACCCTAGCGACTCGTTGTAATAGAAAACGCCAAAAAGTATGGGAATCCCCACACTCATCTTGGTCGCAACCGATACCACAGAGAGGCCACTCTTTTGTGTAGTGTATGCCATTAAGTTAAATACAATAATAAAGAGCACACCTAGCCCAGCAGATGCATAAAACCACTCTTGCTCTGGGACTTGTGCTAGTGTCGTATCGCCCTCATAAAACAAGATGCCACAAGTAAAGGCCACCACATAGTTTACGATAATTGCTTGTAGCGTATTTACTTCAAATTTTGAAAATAACTTGAAGATTACAAATATGAGGCTGGAAGCCGCTATGCTTAGTAATAAGTAAATCAAGTGTCGTTGCGTGTGTAAGTATCCAACCTGTCACCTTGTATGTGTTGAGTAGATTGTAGTGTAAATTGGCTTGTTTTCTTGGGAGCCTTTATACCTGCATTAAAGTTTGTAAGGCCTGTAAATACGCTAGCCTCATCCCATAAAGCTGCATCTATAAAGCGTTGTAGGGTAGCAGCGCCACCTTCTACAATAACAGATTGTATGTTATGCTCAAAAAGTTCTTTACAGATGCTTTTTGGGTCACTGTCGTTAAGCACTATTGTAGGAGCTTCATTATTAAATATGTGTAACTCCTCAGGGAGGTTACCTTGTGTGTCAATCACGATTCTAGTCGGGTTGCTGCCGTGCCAGTCACGTGTGGTAAGTGTAGGGTTATCTTCTATAACGGTCTTTCCGCCCACTAAAATGCCCATCTCCTCGCTACGTAGTTTGTGCACTAGTTGTCTTGAGTGGGGGTTTGTAATCCACACCGGTTCTTGTTTATCTCTGGTAGCAGGAGCTATAAAACCATTTGCGGTTTCGGCCCATTTTAAAATTATAAATGGTCGCTTCTCATTGTGATAGGTAAAGAAGCGTTTATTTACCTCTTGACATTCTTTTTCAAGCACGCCTACGGTAACATCAACTCCAGCTTGCATAAGTTTTTTTATGCCAGCGCCGGCTACTTTGGCAAAAGGGTCTATGGTGCCTATCACTACGCGTTTAATTCCTGAGTCTATAACGAGATCTGCACAAGGAGGGGTTTTTCCCCAGTGTGAGCAGGGTTCTAGAGATACGTATAAGGTAGATTTGGCAATGAGTTCTGGGGTATTCGCTTTCGCGAAAGCGATACAATTTACCTCTGCGTGAGGACCGCCATATGCACTTGTATAGCCTTCTGCAATAATCGTGTTATTATGCACAAGTACGGCTCCTACCGAGGGGTTAGGCATTGCTGCTGGAAGCCCATTTTTTGCAAGGGCAATACATCTTTTTATATAGGTGTTGTGTATCTTCACATCGCAAAAGTAAACGTTTAATTGTGATGAACAAACCAATCATTAGACCTATTCAAAAGGAAGATAATGCACAGGTAGCAGCCTTAGTGCGTAAGGTAATTTTAGATATGGGCGCTCCAAAGGAAGGAACCGCTTATGCAGATGCGGCGCTACATACTATGTATGAGCATTATGATAGGCCTAAAGCTGCATACTTTGTGGTAGAAGATGATGGTACGGTAATAGGCTGTGCGGGCATCGCACAACTTGATAATTATGATGGTAATGTGTGCGAGTTGCAAAAGATGTACTTCTTAGAAGAAGCACGAGGCAAGGGTCTAGGGTCGGCTATGATGAAGAAGTGCCTAGATACGGCTCGTGATTTTGGGTTTGAGCAATGCTATCTTGAGACGATGCCTTATATGGAGGCAGCACAAAAATTATACAAGCGCACCGGTTTTGACTATATAGATGGGCCTATGGGTAATACGGGTCACTTTTCGTGTCCCGTTCATATGCTTATTACATTATGAGTATAGACGATTTTCGCGCAGATTTTAGGGAGCAACTGGCCGCACTTTATGAGCCAGAAGAGGTCGAGAACCTATGCTTCTTAACGCTTGAGCACGTATTGAAAATGAATAGGGTTGAGATCTCGCTTTCGCGAAAGCAAAACATACACCCATCACAACGTAAAGAGCTTGAAGATATAACAGCTAGACTGTCTAAGAGTGAGCCTATACAATATATCACAGGTAGCTCGTCATTTTACGGGCTTGACTTTCAGGTAAACCCGGCTACATTAATACCTAGACCAGAAACCGAAGAGCTCGTTGCCTGGATTATTGATGATGTGGCACAAGGTCTAATAAAAGAGGAAGCCAAAGATACGCTACGTCTTTTAGACATAGGTACAGGTTCTGGTTGTATAGCAATTACACTTGCAAAAAATATTAATAAAGCAACAGTAGAAGCGGTAGATATCTCCCAGAATGCACTTGCCACAGCATATCAAAATGCTAAGGCAAATGGCGTGAAAGTAGACTTTTATAACCAGAACATCCTTGAGACGCAAGCCCTCGATGAGGTTTATAATGTTATCGTGAGTAACCCGCCGTATGTAAGAGAGCAAGAAAAGGCAATGATGAGAGCAAACGTGCTGAGCAATGAGCCAGATAGTGCACTATTTGTTTCAGATCAAGATCCTCTTATTTTTTATAGAAAGATTGGTGAGCTGGCCAGTAAAAGCTTAGCAACCACAGGAGCTCTGTATTTTGAGATTAATGAATATCTGGGTAGAGAGACAGTAGCGTTATTAAAAAATATTGGCTTTACAGACGTTGTGCTTAGAAAAGATATGTTTGGTAAAGATAGAATGATTAAGGCGTGTATGGCTTAAATCTAAGTGCGTCTAAATATTAAAACAATTGTTAGAAAAAAAGAAATCGTATGAAGTTAGCATCTATTTGTGTGTACTGTGGTAGCAGTGCAGGAACTGATCCAGAGATTATAAATCAAGCTCGCTTGCTAGGAGCCACACTGGCAAAAAAGGATATGACACTTGTATACGGTGCTGCCAAAATAGGAGTTATGGGAGCTGTTGCTCAGGGCGCTCTTGATGCAAATGGTAAAGTGATTGGGGTGATTCCGGCATTTTTACAAATTAAAGAAGTGGTGCATACAGGCCTTACAGAGCTTATAGTAAATGAGACAATGCACGAGCGCAAGATGAAGCTCCAAGAACTGTCTGACGGTTTTATAACACTTCCTGGTGGTTTCGGAACGATGGAAGAGCTTTTTGAGGTGCTTACTTGGAGCCAGCTAGCTTTACATAAAAAACCTGTGGGGATGCTCAATGTAAATGGCTTTTATGATGATCTTCTAAGTGCGCTTAAAAATATGGTAGACAAAGGTTTTCTTAAACAAGAAAATTATGACATCCTTCTTGTAGACACTACCATTGATGGTCTTCTAGATCAGATGGAGAACTTTGAGCCTATGGCAATGCCTAAGTGGTTAAAAGCTTCGTTGTCTGATAATGAGTAGTTTGGCTCTGTTAGTTTGCACGTAGTTTACTCTTAAGCGATGCAAAAGCGTTTTTTGTCTATTACTTGAGAGGTATCTTTATTTTGTTTAAGCTTTTGCCTAAAAATGTCTAGTTTGTAGTAATTAACTAAAACAATTATTTACAAATGAACACAAAGAAAAAATTTTTTGCAGAAGGTTTGGGCACATTTGCCTTGGTTTTGTTTGGTTGTGGAGCGGCAACTATTGCTAGTGTCTCACAATCTGGTCCCGAAGGAATAGGACTCTTAGGTATCTCGCTTGCTTTTGGATTTTCGGTAGTTGTGATGGCATATGCTATTGGTCCAATTTCTGGTTGTCATATTAATCCAGCTATTTCAATTGCAATGCTTGTTGCAGGTAAACTTAGCGCAAAAGATACCGTAGGTTATGTGATATCACAATGCATTGGAGCGATACTAGCTGCAGGCGTGTTATATCTATTAGCCTCTGGAAGTGCTGGTTTTACTATGCCAGAGTGGGGTCTAGGTAGTAATGGCTGGGGTGAAGGCTATCTGGGTAATTATAATATGACATCTGCTCTCATTGCAGAGTTTGTATTTACATTTTTGTTTTTACTCGTGATCTTTGGAACAACGGCAAAAAATGCATCTCCTCTTATGGCAGGTCTAGCTATTGGAATTTCTTTAGCCTTAATACATATGGTTGCAATCCCTATTACAGGTACGTCTGTAAACCCTGCAAGAAGTTTAGGTCCTGCACTATTTGCTGGAGGTAAAGCGATGAGCCAGTTATGGTTATTTATTGTTACACCTATTGCAGGAGGTATTTGTGCTGCATTAGTTAGAAATCTATTTATAGAAGACTAACTTTTTATATAATAAATAGTGTAAAGGCTGTTGCAATCTTCATTGTAACAGCCTTTCTTTTTGGTTATTTTTACATATGACTATTGAAGAACAAATCTTACAGCTTCGTCAAGAGCTACGCGAGCACAACTATAACTACTACACGCTAGATACGCCCACTATTTCTGATTTTGAATTTGATAAAAAATTAGAACAACTTAAGGCACTAGAACTTGCAAATCCAGCATATGATGATCCTAACTCGCCTACACATCGAGTAGGTGGTGCAGTGACTAAAAATTTTGAGACTATTGTACACGAGCATAGAATGTACTCCCTAGATAACTCCTACTCAAAGGAAGATCTTGAGGACTGGGAAGCCCGCGTTAAGAAAATGGTAGATGGTGAAGTGCATTATACCTGCGAGCTTAAGTATGATGGAGCTTCAATAAGTCTTACCTATGAAAATGGAGAGTTGCTCAGAGCTGTAACCCGTGGAGATGGATTACAGGGAGATGATGTAACTACTAATATTAAAACCATAAAGTCTGTTCCTTTAAAGTTAAAAGGAGATTATCCTCCTAAGTTTGACATACGTGGTGAGATTGTGCTTCCTTGGGACGGTTTTCACGCGATGAATGCAGAGCGCGAGGAACTAGGGTTTGAGCTATATCGTAACCCGCGTAATACTGCAAGTGGTTCTCTAAAACTTCAAGATAGTACAGAGGTTGCAAAGCGACCATTGCAGTGCTTACTTTATAATATTACCGGTAATAATCTAGGGATAGCTACCCAGATGGAAAGTTTGCAAAAAGCTAGAGACTGGGGTTTTATGGTGCCAGATGCGGCAGTACTCGCAAAGAGTATTGATGAGGTGTTAGATTTTATTAATCACTGGGATAAAGCTCGTCACGATTTACCATATGAGACAGATGGTGTTGTAGTAAAAGTAAACGGACTCCAGCAGCAAGAGGAGTTGGGGTATACGGCAAAAGCTCCGCGATGGGCTATGGCTTATAAGTTTAAAGCAGAACAGGTGTCTACCCGCTTACGCGAAATAACATACCAGGTAGGTCGTACTGGAGCCATCACACCAGTGGCAAACCTAGAGCCTGTAGAGCTTGCCGGGACAACCGTTAAAAGAGCCAGCCTTCATAATGCAGATCAGATAGAACGACTAGACATACGAGAAGGTGATGAGGTGTTTGTAGAAAAAGGAGGGGAAATCATCCCAAAAATCATAGCGGTAGATCTTACTAAGCGTCCAGCAGATTCTGAGCCTACCGATTATATAACTCAGTGTCCAGAATGTGATACTTCGCTTGTACGTAAAGAGGGAGAAGCGCAGCATTACTGTCCTAACGATATGGGTTGCCCACCACAAATTATAGGACGAATACAGCACTATATATCTAGAAAAGCAATGGATATTGATGGGCTAGGAGGTGAGACGGTAGCCTTGCTCGTAAATGAGGGGCTTATATCAAATTATGCAGATTTATATGAGCTTACAGTAGCACAGTTACTTCCGTTAGAAAGAATGGCTCAAAAAAGTGCCGAAAACTTAGTGAATGGTGTGCAGGCGTCTGTTAAGATTCCTTTTGAGAAGGTGTTGTTTGGTTTAGGTATACGATACGTAGGAGAGACTGTTGCAAAGAAACTTGCAAAACATTACAAGTCTATTGATGCGATTATTTCGGCAACAGAGGAGGAGCTGATTGCTGTAGATGAAATAGGAAGTAAGATTGCTGAGAGTGTAGTAGCATTTTTCGCGAAAGCGGAACATATAGCACTTATACAGCGTTTAAAATCTTACGGAGTACAGCTAGAAATTTCTGCAGAGAAGCTTGCAAGCCAGTCAGATGTGCTTGCGGGTAAGACTTTTGTGGTCTCTGGTGTGTTTGAGATGCCACGTAATGATCTTAAAAAACTCATAGAAGATAACGGAGGGAAAGTCTCAAGTTCTATCTCTAGTAAAACGACCTACGTTGTAGCCGGAGATAAGATGGGACCAAGCAAGTTACAGAAGGCAGAAAGCCTGGGCGTCCCTATTATTTCTGAGGAAGAATTCTTAAATTTAGTTATTGAATAATACTAAAATAGAAAAAGGAAGAGCATATAGAACAGCTGGTTTGATAACTGGTCTGATGATTATGCTTGTGATGGGATTTTGGGATGTAACTTTATCTTTTTATCTATATCCTATCTTTTCTCTGTGTTTGTTTTTATATGAATATAAAGCTAACAATAAATTCAATGTTTTGTTTTTTGTGTTTTTGATAAGCACTAATATTACTGAAATCTTGTTTCTGTTTGATTTTCAAACCTATGTTACCATAGCTTCTATTTTTTCTGGTGTCTCATCCATTTGTTTGCTTCTTTTGCTAAGGCCTGTGCTTAAAAGAAGGTCAAAAGTTTTCTCAAGGCATTATGTTTTGGAGCTCATAATAGGGTTTTTAGGTTTTGGATTTGTGCTGGGTTATCTTATCTACTCTGTAGCTCCTCTAGTGCCAGATTTAAGTATTTTTATTATTTCTGTAATTATATTTATTATCACCATTGGGGCGTACTTTTTAACTCCTAGTTATAATAAACATACTGGTAATATTTCTCTCTTCGGTATTGGCGGGGCATATATGGGAGAAATGGTTTTTGCTTTTATTTACAAATACATTTACACTGAAATTGGTTTTCTTCTAGTGGGGGCAATAATGACCATTTATTTAAAAGTAGTACTGGCGACTTTCTTGACTAAAATTGACACTATTGCAGATTATGATGGTAGTGGGACTCGAGTATAAGAATCTACTTAACGGAGCATCTTTATTGAGATTTCATATTGCTAGTAGAAAAAGGGTCGTGTTGAGTTGTTTATTACTTTCATTATTATACTTTATGAAAACGTTCTCGTAATTAAATGTTTGTGTAAAACGCAGGTAATGTGTAAGTTAATTGATTTGAATTAATTAGCTTTGATAAATCGATAGAGCATATTACATACACGGACGTAACTATAGACTAGCGGCAATTACAACTACGATTTTAATTGTGATTGTAGCGATGGTTTTAAGTCTTGAGGCTTCCTTTTATCTTTATCCAATATTTGGAATCTTATTGTTTGTATATGTCTACAAGGCAATTGGACAATTTCACTTTCCTTTCCTGATTACGCTTATTTCAGGAATTACTGCAGAGATATTCTTTTTAATCGATTTTAATAGGTACATCTACATCGTATCTATAGCAATGGTTTTTTGCTTTTTATCAATGCTCTATGCACTAAGGGAAGTTATGCGCTTTCGAGTTGAGAACTTTCCTAAACACTTATACCTTGAGGTGTTATTGGGAGTTTTTTCGGTGACTACTTTTATTGGTTATTTAGCTTATGAGATACTTCCGGAAATAGTTCATTTAACCGTCTTTTTGATCTCATTTGCTGGGTTGCTTGTTTTTATTACATTGCTGTATGCAATTCCATTGTTTAATAAGCATCCGTCAAACCTTTTATTGACCTTTGTTGCTACTGCAGTGCTGGTAGAGTCTGCTTTTGCATTTATTTACACCTATATTCTTGATATTCATTTTTTTCTTTTAGTTACCCTTTTTTGTGCTGGGATAGCCAAAGTTATGTTTGCTATGTTTCTAACGCGACTAGAAAACACTAAGAAAATAGATAAGGAGTATATATAATACCCCAGAATTATTTTTCATTTTAATATTTAAAAAAGAATGATGGTGCTATAAGATTTATACGTCTAGCACCAGACTTGATGATTCAAGGTTTTTTGATTCATCAAGATAGAAATCTATTCTGCCTAGGTTGATGCCTCCCCAGCCTACTTGATTAACTAGTACAAACTTTTCATTTTTGTTCTGAACGATTGTTGGTTTTTCTAAGAATGTGTGGGTGTGTCCGCCTATTATTAAATCAATTCCAGAGGTTTTTGCAGCAAGCGTTAAGTCAGAGATTTTGCTCTCATTCTTATAAGAATACCCTAGATGCGACAAACAAATTACTATATCACATTGTTCTTTGTTTCTTAGTGCATCTACAGTGTCTGTGGTTAGCTCTATCGGATCGAGGTAGGAAGTCTCTTTAAACATTGTTTTATTTACAAGTCCGCTGAGTTGTATTCCTACTCCAAAAACGCCTATGCGTACTCCATCTTTTACAAAAACTTTATAGGGCTTTGTTAGACCATCCATAATGGTGTTTGAGAAGTCATAGTTAGACGAAAGTAGTTCAAATGACGCATTAGGGATCTGAGCAGCAAGACCGCCTATTCCATTATCAAAATCATGATTACCTATCGTTGCCGCATCATATCCCATCATAGACATAAGCTTAAACTCTAGTTCTCCACCATAAAAGTTAAAGTATGGAGTGCCTTGAAAGATATCTCCCGCGTCTAGAAGAAGTGTGTTTGGATTTTCTTTGCGCACATTTTGAATAATGTTCATCCTACGCGCTGCACCACCTAGATTTGCATATTTAGGATCATTAGAAGGAAAGGGTTCTACATGACTATGAACATCATTAGTGTGAAGTATGGTGATGTGCTTTTTGTTTGGCTCTAAGAGTGAATTGCTATTCATTCCCATAGTTAACCCTCCTAACCCTATGAGGCTACTAGCAGCTGCAGTTTGTTTTAAAAATTTTCTACGTATCATTTGCTATCTCTTGTAAATCTATTATCTCTCACTGGTGCTATGGTGTCGTATTTCTTAAAGTAATCTATAAGTACATTTCTAATTTTATAATCTAAACGAAGTACACTTATAGGGTTTTCAAAAAAGGTCATGTTATCTCCGCCATTCATCAGGTAGTCATTTGTGGCGATAAAGTAAGTGTTATTGTCAGTAACCTCTTCTCCTTGGATAAGTGCTTTTTTTATTTCGCCGTCGTTTGACAGTTGAATTTCCATTCCAGAAATAGGGTGTGCAGTTCCATTTTTTAAGTATTGAAACATGGCCTTCATTTGCTTGCCACTTAACTCAACAACCACTACTTCGTTTTCAAAAGGCATTAATTCATAGGCCGTTCTCGTTGTGATTGATCCTTGGTTAAGAGCAGAGCGTATCCCTCCATAATTTAAGAGAACAGCATTAAAAGGATATCCTGCTCTTTTTTCAAAAACTGGATTTGTCATTTCAAAAACTGCATCTGCCATCATGTTTCCTACTGCTGTATTGAACTTGCCATCTTTTTTTGTGTAAGACGCAGGTGCTACAGCAAGCACACTGTCCATTTCTGCTTGTATGGCATTTTTGTAAGGATTTATAAACGATACAATTTCAGCATTTCCTTCTGTGTTATTATTTACAGTTATGAGTTCACTTTTTATTCGTTCTGGTGCGTAGTGGACTTCTTTTTTGCATGAGACTACTGTTGTATATATAACAATAGAACTAATGATAGTTATAAGCGTTGTTCTCTTCATTTTTGTGTCATAAGTAGCAGTATATTTTGGCTACATTTGTATGAAAGTAAAGTTACATGTTTTTAAACGGATTAAAAGCAAAATCTATTCATAAGCAAATAGACAAGCAACTACGCAAACGCGATTATAAGCCTACTGGGACAAAACCGGTTGTTGTAGGATTATTACAAGACAGTACAAAGCCTTTTGATCCTGCATCTCTCAAAAAGATTCTTAAGATTTTAAATCTTTCAGAAAAAGATCTGGTGACGCTTGAGTACGTGAAAGCGTTGACTAAGGAGCAGAAAGAACTTCCGTCACTTTTCTCAGAAAAACAAATAGGGTGGAAAGGTGTATTTAAAACAGCACCTCTTGAGGATTTTAAAAAACAGCGTTTTGATATTCTTATAAGTTACTATCACACAGACGCACTTGCTCTTAGGGCAATGACGGCAATGTCTAATGCAGTTTTAAAAATAGGAGTATCTCCAGAAATGGAATCTGTAAATGATCTTACCATTCATGTAGATGATGGACAAGAGTCAGTTTTTATAAAAGAGTTTGAAAAGTATTTAAAGATTTTAAAAGTTATACATTAATGAAAGAGTTGAGAGGAACGGGTGTTGCCCTTGTAACGCCATTTCACAAAGATTTATCTGTAGATTTTGACGGGCTTACACGTCTTATAGAGCATTGTATTGCTGGAGGTATTAATTATCTAGTAGCACTAGGTACTACTGCCGAAACAGCAACACTTACCATTCAAGAAAAGAAACAGATTGTTGCTCATATAGTAAAAGTTACAAATAAACGTTTGCCTATAGTGTTAGGTGTAGGTGGTAATAATACAGCTGCAGTAGTAGAGGAGCTTAGCACGACAGATCTTGATGGGATTACAGCGATTCTCTCAGTATCGCCCGCATATAATAAGCCTACTCAAGAAGGAATATATCAGCACTTTGCAGCTATTTCAGCGGCAAGTCCTTTGCCTATCATTTTGTACAATGTGCCAGGTAGAACTTCTAGTAATATGTTGCCAGTGACTTCGGCAAGACTAGCTAGTGATTTTGAGAACATCGTGGCTATAAAGGAAGCTGTAAATGATATGGCTCAAGTATTACACTTGATACACAAGGTGCCAGAAGATTTTGTGGTGCTTTCTGGAGATGATGCACTTGCGTTATCGTTAGTATCGGCAGGTGGTAGTGGTGTTATTTCTGTAATAGGTCAAGGATTACCTTCCTATTTTTCTCAGATTATGAATGATGGTTTGAATAACGCTTTCGCGAAAGCGTACCAAAAACACTTACCGCTCCTATCAATGATAGATTTAATCTTTGAAGAAGGAAACCCCGCTGGAATCAAATCGTTATTATCTCATCAAGGAATTTGCGAGCCTTATGTGCGATTGCCATTAATGGCAGCGAGTGATGTATTACATGAAAAAATAGGTGACGCGCTCTCTGTTATTCAAAAAAGTTAAACGTATCATAACAAAATAATTAGCAGGGTCAAAGCGTTTATTTTTGAGCACTATTAATTAAGTTATGTTATGTAATTGATTTTACGTAGTTTTGCCTGCTGTTTCAGACCCTTATGAAGAATATATTTTTCCTATTAGTTTCCGTAGTGTTATTGAGCTCTTGTTCAACATATCAAGATGTTCTCAAGAACGATGATATTAAAGCAAAATATGAATTTGCAGATTCCTTGTATAGTCAAGGGAAATACAAGAAAGCATTAAGGCTTTGGGAACAAATTGTTCCTTTATATAGAGGGAGACCCCAAGCAGAACGTGTTACTTATTTATATGCAAATACGTTTTATGAACTAGGTGATTACTATAGTGGTGGTTATCAGTTTGAGCGTTTTGTGAAGTCATTTCCTCAGAGTACAAAAAGAGAGGAAGCTGCATTTAAGAGTGCAGAGAGTTACTATAGAAGATCGCCTAGATTTAATTTAGATCAAGGGGATACGTATATAGCACTAGAGAAGCTACAAGGATTTATCAATGAGTATCCAGATTCTGAGCAATTAGATGAGGCTAATGCAAAGGTGCAAGAATTAAGAACTAAGCTTGAGCGCAAAGCGTATGAGATAGCAAAAGGGTACAATAAAATTGGGGCTAGTAGGCTTACTTTTCCAAATGCGATAAGTGCATTTGATAATTTCTTGCTTGATTACCCAGGCTCTATTTACAGAGAAGATGCTTTATACTGGAAGTTTAACTCTGCATACCAGCTTGCTATGGGGAGTGTAAAACGTCGTCAAGTAGAACGTTTAAAAGCTGCAAAAGCAGCTTACAACGCACTAGAAAAATATTATCCTCAAGGAAAATATGCTGATGAGGCAGCAAAGGAACTTGCAGAGATTAATGAAGCGCTGCAAGCAAATGATCTATTAAATTAAAGATGAATACTATGAATATCAAGGACATTGATGCACCATTGAGTACCACGACTATTGATAAAAATCTTGTAGATGCACCTACAAATAATATCTATGAGGCGATATCAATCATCTCAAAACGTGCTACACAAATCAACACTGAAATCAAGAAGGAATTGTCAGAAAAGTTGGATGAATTTGCAACATTTAATGATAGTCTTGAAGAGATCTTTGAAAATAAAGAACAAATAGAAGTTTCTAAGTTTTACGAGCGCCTTCCTAAAGCACATGCACTTGCAGTGCAAGAGTGGTTAGAAGATCGTATCTACCATAGAGACACAACTGCTACTGAAGAAGGAAAAAGTAACGATTAGATAGATGTCAGTTTTAAGCGGTAAAAAAATACTTTTAGGAGTTACCGCTGGCATTGCAGCATACAAAAGCGCCAGTCTTGTGAGAGCATTCATAAAGGCTGGCGCTTCTGTGCAAGTAGTAATGACAGAGGCAGCAAAGGAATTTGTAACTCCACTTACATTGAGTACACTCTCTCGTAATCCAGTACACTCATCATTTACAATTGAAGGAGATGAGAATGCGGTATGGACTAATCATGTAGAGTTAGGCTTATGGGCAGATCTTATGGTAATAGCTCCTGCTACGGCAAACACACTCTCAAAAATGGCAAATGGCGCCTCAGATAATTTGCTACTTGCAACATATCTGAGTGCAAAATGTCCAGTGTATTTTGCTCCAGCAATGGATCTAGATATGTACATCCACCCTTCATCCGAAAATTCTTTTCAGAAATTACAATCCTACGGGAATGTGATGATAGAAGCCACTAGTGGTGAGCTAGCTTCTGGTCTTGTAGGAAAAGGAAGAATGGCAGAGCCAGAGGATATCGTCTCATTTATAGAGAAAGACATTCTTAATAAACTACCATTTAAAGGGAAACGTGTGATGATTACGGCTGGACCTACTTATGAAGCTATAGACCCTGTGCGTTTTATAGGAAATCATAGTAGCGGTAGAATGGGAGTAGAGCTAGCTCTTAGGGCCGCAAGTCTAGGTGCTCAAGTAGATTTAATACTTGGGCCTAGTGCAATTAAAGTGTCAAACAGCGCTATTACTGTGCATAATGTAGTCTCTGGAGAGCAAATGTATGATGCGGCACATGCGATCTTTAATGATGTTGATGTGGCAATAGCATCTGCCGCTGTGGCAGATTATAAACCAGCTACTGTTGCTACAGAAAAAATAAAAAAGAATGATAGCTCAATGAGTATTGAATTAGTGAAAACTAAGGATATTCTAGCTTCTTTAGGTGAGATTAAAAAACATCAATACCTTCTTGGCTTTGCATTAGAAACTCAAAATGAAATTGAAAATGCACGAAAAAAATTAAAGAAAAAGAATCTTGATGGGATTGTTTTAAATTCGCTTAATGATAAAGGTGCTGGTTTTCAGACCAAAACCAATAAAATTACGTTTATTGATAAAGAAGGTACCGCAACACCATATGAGTTAAAATCTAAGGCTGCAGTATCTATTGATATATTTGATAAAATAGCATCACAAGTACTATGAGAACCTTTACATTATTAATAGTCTTATTGTTTTCTTTAAATTCTATAGCTCAAGAGCTTAACGCTGTTGTTGTTATTAACGCAGAGCAAACTAACAAGGCAGATCTTCAGGTGTTTAAAACGCTAGAAAGATCACTTACAGAGTTTGTTAATAATACAAAGTGGACAGATCGTAGATTCAAACAGCAAGAGCGCATAGATTGTTCTTTTAATATTATCATCACCCAGCAAGATGGAAATAATTTTAGAGCTACTGTGCAAGTAGGAGCATCAAGACCTGTGTATGGATCTAATTACGATACAGCTACTTTTAACTTTAATGACAAGCAGTTTGATTTTGAATACACAGAGTTTCAGCCTCTTATTTATAACCCCAATACTTTTGACTCTAACTTAGTTTCGGTTATGGCTTTTTATGCTTATACAATTATAGGTATGGATGCAAATACCTTTAAGCTTAATGATGGGGGTAAGTATTTTCAAGAAGCAAAGCAAATTGTAACTACAGCTCAACCTAATAGCCAGACTGGTTGGAATCCTCAAGATGGCGCGCAATCGAGATATCGTTTAAACGAAGATTTATTGTCTCCTAACTTTAGAGAGTTTGCTGGGATTATGTATAGCTATCACCGTACAGGTTTAGATTTTATGGTTGATGATAAGAAGCGTAGTAAACAAGCAATATCGACTACTTTATCACAGTTTCAATCTTTATATAAAAAAAGGCCTAATAACTTTTTAACACGTGTGTTCTTCGATACAAAAGCGGAGGAAATCGCATCTATATTTTCTTCAGGGCCATCGGTTAATATAACATCACTTGTAGAAGTACTTAATCAAGTAGCGCCTACTAAATCTAATTTTTGGAGGCAGATTAAATTTTAAAATCAGTTATTCTAAAATAATCAATGTTTAAAATTCCCGTCTTGCGGGAATTTTTCATTAGCTTTAATCGACATTTGTAAACGTAAATAGCATTAAGATTAATTAAATATTTATAGCCATTGCTTACATCATTATCTATAAAAAATTATGCACTTATCCAGTCTGTTCAACTCAGATTTGACAAGGGTTTTACTGTAATTACTGGTGAGACTGGTGCAGGTAAATCTATATTACTGGGCGCACTGGGACTTATTACTGGTAAACGTGCAGATATGTCAAGTGCTGGAGATGCTACACAAAAATGTATTGTAGAAGGTGTTTTTCATATAGAGGGATATCAACTTAATCCTTTTTTTAAAGAACACGATCTTGATTACGAAAGTGCGACAATAGTAAGGAGGGAGATTTTACCATCTGGAAAAAGTAGAGCATTTATTAATGACACTCCTGTAACGCTAGCGCAGCTTACAATTTTAGGGTCAAGGTTAGTTGATATACATAGCCAGAATAAAACATTACAAGTAGTTGAAAATGATTTTCAATTTGAGATGATTGATACATTTTCTGATAACCTTAAATTACTTGGACAATACAAAGAGTCTTTTAAAGCTTGGAAAGTACTACAGAACGAGCTAAAGGAATTGTTAGAAAAGAAAAAGCAAGCCCAGCTAGAATATGACTATCAATCTTTCCTTTTTAATGAGCTAGATGAAGCCTCTTTAAAAGAAGGTGAGTATGAGTCTTTAGAAGAAGAGCTTAATACGCTAAGTAATGCAGATGAGATTATGCAGCAGCTTGCTACTGCTGTTCAAAATATCTCCCTAGATGAAAGTGGAGCAATAGATCAGCTCACGGCGGCTAGAGCATCATTATCTCGATTAAGTAGTTATGGTAATCAGTATACTGCAATTTATGAGCAGCTTAATAGTGCTCTTTTAGAACTCGAAGATATAGGAGCAACTTTAAGTGAGATGTCTGATGCGGTAGATGCAGATCCTCTTGCACTAGAGCGACTTAATAATAGAATGCAATTACTGCACTCGCTACTCAAAAAGCATCAAGTAGCGACTGTAAAAGAACTTATCGATATTAGAAACAATCTTGATAACGATTTGCAGGATATTGCAGGCGTTGATGATAAGATTGACACGCTAGAAAATAAGATCAAAACGCAATATGACAAAGCTATTAAGTTAGCAACAAAACTTCATAAAGAGCGTGCGACGGCAGCACCCCATTTAAAATCTCTAGTAGAGAAATTGTTAGTAGAATTAGGGATGCCTAATGCGCAATTTCAAGTATCACTAGCTGCTCAAGAAGATCTTCACGCCGCAGGTAATGATACGTTAGAATTTTTATTCTCGGCAAATAAGGGGAGTGAGTTAAAGCCCTTAGGAAAAGGTGCTTCTGGAGGAGAACTCTCAAGGGTTATGCTCGCTCTGAAGTCTGTACTAAGTAAACACAAACAGTTGCCTACACTCATTTTTGATGAAATAGATACTGGAGTAAGCGGAGATATTGCTGTGAAGATGGGGGGTATACTTAAAAAAATGGGTCGCACCATGCAGCTCATAAGTATAACTCACTTACCACAAATAGCTGGACAAGGTGCTTCTCATTTTAAAGTGTATAAGAAAGACACAGATGAGCGCACCCAGACATTTATCGAGCAGCTAGATGAAGATGGTCGTATTGTGGAGATAGCGGCAATGCTAGGTGGTAGCCAGAAAAGTCAAGCCGCAATAGATCACGCAAAAAATTTACTTAATTAGGGTTGTTTGCACAGAAACTACGATATTTACACTCTTTTAGCAACAACAAGCTAGAGAGCATAACAAAACACATCAAACCATTAATAATATTATGAGTTATAATTTACTTAAAGGAAAACGCGGAATTATTTTTGGAGCATTGGATCCTAATTCAATCGCTTGGAAAACCGCAGAGCGTGTGCACGAAGAAGGAGGGACTTTTGTTCTTACAAACGCGCCTATCGCTATGCGTATGGGACAAATTAATGACCTTGCCGAAAAGACAGGTTCAGAAATCATACCTGCAGACGCAACCTCTCTAGAAGATCTTGATGCTCTTGTCTCTAAGGCTCAAGAAATTTTAGGTGGTAAATTAGACTTCGTTTTACACTCTATTGGAATGTCTATAAACGTACGTAAAGGTCGTGCTTATACAGACCAAAAGTATGACTGGACACAAAAGGGAACAGACGTCTCTGCAATGTCTTTCCATAAAGTGATGCAAACGCTTTATAAGCAAGATGCAATGAATGAGTGGGGAAGTATCGTTGCTCTTACCTATATGGCAGCACAGCGTGTTTTTCCAGATTATAATGACATGGCAGATAATAAGGCATACTTAGAGTCTATCGCGCGTAGCTTCGGTTACTTTTACGGTAAAGAGAAAAACGTACGTGTAAATACGATCTCTCAATCTCCTACGCCTACTACGGCTGGACAAGGGGTAAAAGGATTTGATGGGTTTATAGCTTATGCAGAAAAAATGAGCCCGTTAGGTAATGCTACAGCTCAAGATTGTGCAGATTATACTATTTCATTATTTTCAGATCTTACAAAGCGTGTGACTATGCAAAACCTTTATAATGATGGAGGTTTTAGCAACACTGGTGTGAGTAATGAGGTGATGGAATCTTTTATGAAAGCAGAAGGGCACGAATAGATTTTTATTTTTTACGCTTTCGCGAAAGCGTACTAATATCACATTAAAACCATCGACACATCCTCGATGGTTTTTTATTGCTTCCCTATGGTGTAACCGTTAGCTTTGTCTTAATATGCAATTATCTTATTCTTTTATTGTACCCGTTTTTAATCGCCCAGATGAAATCGCCGAATTACTAGCAAGTTTTGACGCGCAAGAATCTACAATACCTTACGAGATAGTAATCATTGAAGACGGATCTACAATCTCTTGCGAGGATGAAATTGCTGCATTTCCCCATCTAGATATAACATATTTACCAAAACCAAATTCTGGACCAGGAAGCTCTCGTAACTATGGTATGCAACGAGCTCGTGGTAATTACTTTATAATTTTAGATTCTGATTGCATACTGCCTCCATCATATGTGGGTGTTATGGATGAACAATTACAGAAAAATTATGTAGACTGTTTTGGAGGTCCAGACGCTGCGCACCCTGATTTTTCAAATTTACAAAAGGCAATAAGTTATAGTATGACCTCTCTGTTCACCACTGGCGGAATAAGAGGTGGAGGAGAAGATACAGGCAAATTCCAGCCTAGAAGTTTTAATATGGGTCTCTCTAAAAAAGCATTTGAGGCAAGTGGAGGTTTTGGGAATATCCACCCAGGTGAAGATCCAGATTTAGTATTGAGGTTATGGAAACTTAATTTTAAAACAGCACTTATTCCACAAGCTTTTGTATATCACAAACGCCGCATTTCTTGGAAGAAATTTTATATACAAGTAAATAAATTTGGACTTGTGCGGCCTATCTTAAATAAATGGCATCCCACTACGGCCAAAATAACGTACTGGTTTCCTACACTCTTTATATTAGGACTTGTTGTGAGCTTAGTGCTTCTTTTAGCGGGATATTATCTTGCAATAAGTTTTTATGCACTATACACTGCTCTCATATTTTTACATGCCTCTATTATTAATAAAAGTATAGCTATTGGATTACTTAGTGTAATGGCCACATTTATACAGTTTTATGGTTATGGTACAGGCTTTCTGGATTCTACAATGCAAATTAAATGGTTAGGCAAGGAGCCCCGCAAGCGGTATCCACACCTTTTTTTTAGTACATTAGAGGGGTAAAACGATTTGTAATTTATGTCTAAGGGAATTAAGATTAATAGTGTAACTGCGCGAGAATTCTTTTTCTTTCTCTTGCTTACTACCATTGTCGCTGCTCTTATAAAGCTTTCAAAAACATACAATACACAATACGAAGTAGCACTAAGCGTCACAGATGTTCCACTAGATAGAACGATACAAACCATAGCGCCGGAGCTTATTAAAATTCAAACAGAGGGATCTGGATTCTCTTTACTTGCAAATGCATTAGATGCTCCAGTGGCGGCAATACCTTATGAGCAATTAGATCAAGTGTCTAAAAGGGACTTTGTATTTAATACAAATGAAAACCAGCAAGTGATCAAAAGTGTTATGAATGGTGATCTGTCTATACTATCGATGACACCTTCTCAAATTACTATAACAATAGATTCTGTTGCATCAAAACAGGTCCCGGTGATATCCAAGGCGACCCTTGACTATAAAAGTGGTTATGGAGGACGTAATAAAATGACTATAGTACCAGACAGTGTTACCGTTGTTGGTCCTAGTTCGTTGTTATCAAACATACGTTTCATTCCTACAGAACAAAAGGAAATTTTAAATATCAATACAGATCTTTCAGAAAAAGTGCAGCTATCACTTGATGCCCTGCCAGATGAACTTAAGATATCTCATAAGTCGATAACACTACATCAGGAAATTGCAAAATTTACAGAAGGTAAAATTACGGTACCTATAACTGTATTAAATGATCCGGAGAAGCGTGTAAAAATCTTACCAAAAACGGCCGAAATTATTTACCTGGTAGAACTTGAGAATTTTGAAAGTATAACACCATCAGACTTTTTAGTGACTTGTGATTATGCTACAGCAAGTAATGCAGACGCATATTTAACGCTCAAAATTGCTAGAGAACCTAAAGGAGTTAAGTCTGTACGACTTATTAATAAGCAAGTTAAATTTATTGTAGTAAACTAAGAGTATGATTATTGTAGGTCTCACAGGAGGAATAGGAAGTGGTAAAACAACAATAGGTTCGTTTTTTAACGAGCTAGGAGTGCCCATTTATATTGCAGACGTGGAGGCTAAGAAACTCATGAACACAGATGAGGTCTTAATAAAGCAAATTACATTTTTACTAGGCGATCAGTCTTATATAGACGGTAAGCTAAATAGAGCTTATATCGCAAATGAGGTGTTTAGTAGTCCTAAACTATTAAAAAGGCTTAATAGCATAGTGCATCCGGCAGTAAAAAAACATTTTTTAAAATGGGCTTCAGAACAAAACGCTCCTTACGTTATTAAAGAAGTAGCTATACTTTTTGAAAATGGCGGTCACCTAGATTGTGATTATACTATTTTAGTTACTGCTCCAAAAAGCGATCGAATTGCACGTGTTATGAAGAGGGATCAAGCGTCAGAAAATGACGTAATTAAACGCATGAATTCACAATGGACAGATAATCGTAAGACCGCTATGGCAGATGTACTAATAGAAAATGAGTTTTTAGACTTGTCCAAAGACGCTGTAGGTCGCATTCACACTCACATTATGATGCGCATTAGTAGGGGGTGGAAGTAGTAAAATAGCTGCTTGTTAACATTTGGTTAAACCGAATCGGCTTCAAATGTTAAAATCTTACTTTTGGATAGTGAATAAAAAACTGTTTTACTTATTAATCATTCTTATGAGTCTTTCACTCATAGGAATCATCTTTGTTCAAGGTTACTGGATAACAAGTAGTGTTGAGACAAAGCGAGAGCAATTTAGCTTTAATGCTAGACAAGCTTTATCTGCCGTTGTAGATAAAATTGAAAACAGAGAATTGGAAGATTACTATTACCCTGTGCAGAATATGGTAGATAGTATTGGTGTGCCGGATGATCTTACATTTGATGAGTATTTTTATCTAAATGAGGATCTAGTAAATAATGAACTTATTCTTTATACAAGCGGTATTCTTCAAGAAGATTTTAAAATAACAGCACCTGGTTTTATAGGTGAAAAAGGTGATAGTATTGCCTTTAAACGTTATGCAAACAGAAAGTCTACTCAAATTATAAGAAAGAATAACGTAGAAGGAGGAGAAGAAACCACCTCAAATAGAATACAAGAGTTTTCACGTCTTATTGACTATGAGAAGTTTAGATTTTCTGATATAGTGAGTGAGATAGCGACTAAGATTCCTATTCATAAAAGACTAACTGCAGAAGAAATAGAAAGACTGTTAACGATAGAGCTTGCAGAGAGAAATCTAGAAACAGATTTTGATTTTGGAGTGTATAGTAATGATTTACTTACTAAGGTAAGATCAGAAAATTTTAAATTTAGAAAATCTGCTCCAGGATATAGCGAGCCAATATTTCTATATAATCAAGACTTAAGTGACTACTCATTATATGTACAGTTTCCAGGGGAAAAGAAGTTTGTAATTTCTTCTATTTTAGGAATGGCTGGCCTGTCTATAATATTTACACTCATTATCGTTATAGCATATTCAAGCGCATTACATCAACTTAATAAGCAGCGTCAAATCTCTCAAATAAAAACAGATTTTATAAATAATATGACGCATGAGTTTAAAACGCCTATAGCAACTATAAACCTTGCGCTAGATGCCCTTAAAAACTCAAAAATAAGTGCTAATCCCGAAAAGGTTAGTTATTATCAAGGACTTATAAGAGAAGAAAATAAAAGAATGCATGGTCAAGTAGAAAACGTTTTACGTATTTCAAAACTTGAAAAGAATGAACTAGATATTCAAAAGGAACGTTTAGATATGCATGAACTAGTAGAAGACGCTAGCAATCACGTACTATTAATAGTAGAAGATCGCGGCGGTTATATAGATCTTCATCTAGATGCAGAGCGTACACCAGTACTAGCAAATGAGTCACACTTTACTAATGTCTTAGTAAATATTATGGATAATGCTGTAAAGTACACTCCAGAAGATAGAGCGCCAGAGGTTGACGTCTATACAGAAAACACAAAGGACTCAATTATCATCAAGATTAAAGACAAAGGTGATGGTATGACCAAGGCAGTACAGAAAAAAGTATTTGACAAATTTTATCGTGAGCATACAGGAGACATACATAACGTAAAAGGCCACGGATTGGGACTTGCCTACGCAAAAAGAATCGTAGACGACCACCAAGGAGAAATCTCCGTTGAAAGTGAAAAAGGAATGGGAAGTGCATTCATAATCAAAATACCACTAATATCATATTAATATGGAAACTGAAAACAAAAAGATTTTACTAGTAGAGGACGATCCGAACTTCGGAACAGTTCTTAAAGATTACCTTATGATGAAAGACTACAATGTCACTCATGCAAACAACGGTATGGAAGGATTTGAAAAAATCAAAAAAGACGATTACGATCTTTGTATCCTTGATGTAATGATGCCTTATAAAGACGGATTTACACTAGCCAAAGAGATAAGAGAGAAGAATGAAGATATTCCTATCATCTTTTTGACAGCTAAGGCGCTAAAAGAAGATGTCCTTAAAGGATATAAAGTAGGAGCAGATGACTACCTAAACAAGCCATTTGATAGTGAAGTCCTTCTTATGAAGATTAAGGCAATCATACAGCGTAAATCTGTTGATTCTGTGGCAGATTCTAAGCAGTTTGAATTCAATATTGGTAACTTCCACTTAAATTCAAAGCTACGTTTCTTAACGTATAAAGAAGAAGAGCCTATAAAATTGTCTCTTAAGGAAAATGAGTTATTACGCATGCTTGCACTTCATGAAAATGATTTAATGCCACGAGAACTAGCCCTTACAAAAATCTGGAGAGATGATAATTACTTTACATCTAGAAGTATGGATGTATATATTGCAAAATTACGTAAGTACCTTAAAAAGGATGACCTTGTAGAGATCTTAAACATACACGGAGAAGGATTCCGTCTGGTTGTAAAGAAAGACGACTAATAGCCAATATCGGTATAAACGATATTAGTGTACCTATAAAAACGTACCACTCTATGAGTGGTGCGTTTTTTTATTTATAAACGACGCTATTTCTTCAAAAGGTGTCTTGTAGTCAAACCAATTGATAGTCTCATCACGACGATACCAGGTCATTTGTCTTTTTGCAAAACGACGGGTATTTGTTTTTATATTTTCAATAGCTCTCTCTAGAGTAACTGTGCCTTCAAAATATTCAAAAAGTTCTCTGTAGCCTACAGTTATAAGGGCGTTGTTATGCTTTCGCGAAAGCAAACTTTCCACCTCTTCAACCAGACCATTTTTAATCATAAGATCTACGCGTAAATTAATACGATCATACATGATTTTACGGTCTGCTTGTAATCCTATTTTGATGGTTTCAAAATTGCGCTTAGGTTTAGGTCTATTTCTGTAAAATGAAAAAGGCTCATCTGCCGAAAGACATACCTCTAAAGCTCTTATGACACGCTGTGTGTTCTGTATATCAACTTGCTTGTAATAGGTAGGGTCTTTTTCTAATAGAAGTTCCTGTAGTGCTTCAATGCCTTCGCTCTCGTGTAAATCTTTGAGCTTTGCTCGTACACCATCCTTTACAGGTGGAAACTCATCTAAGCCATTAATGACAGCATCCACGTACATGCCTGAGCCACCTACCATAACGAGTGTGTCATGCTTTTTATGTAGTGCCGTAATTTTCTTGATAGCGTCTTTTTCAAAGTGACCTACACTGTAATCTTGATCTACCGAAAGGTGCTGTATAAAGTGATGTGGAGCTGCGTTGAGTTCCTCAGGTTCTGGAACAGCGGTGCCTATGTACATCTCTTTAAAAAACTGTCTAGAGTCTGCAGATAGAATTTCTGTTTTAAGATATTGTGCAACTTTAATAGAAAGTGCAGTTTTACCTATTGCAGTAGGTCCTACGATGGGGATGAGATATTTACTCATGTGAGACATTAAGCGTGTGTCCGCATTTATGACAAAACTCTGCGTCATCACGATGTTTCTTTGCATTACAGTTTACGCATGCTTGCGTGTTCATATGCACATAATCTTCACCATCTATCGTGATTTTTTCTGAGCTCATGTCTTTTGCATATTCTGCACTTACAATACCTGTAGGTACTGCAATAATACCATATCCTAGAATCATGATGATAGCGGCAATAAGTTGTCCAAGTGGAGTAACGGGTGCAATATCACCAAAACCTACCGTTGTGAGTGTTACAATACACCAGTAAACACTTACAGGTATGCTTGAAAAACCACTTTCTTCTCCTTCTACCATATACATAATAGTACCAGCGATTATACACAGAATGAGTACGGCAAATAAGAAAATGCTAATCTTAGCTCTACTATCTCGTAGTGCCTTTGATAACTTATTAGACTCACCTACGTATCTCGTGATTTTTAAAATCCTAAATACTCGTAAGAGGCGCAGTGCTCTTACAGTGAGTAAGGCGTTTGAACCAATAAAGAAAAATGCAAGATATTGTGGTATCGTTGAGAAGAAATCGATAAGCCCGTAAAAGCTAAAAATATATTTTGTAGGTTTCTTTATCGTTATAATTCTCGCAAAGTATTCTAGCGTGAAGAAGATGGTGATAATCCATTCTCCTACCTCAAAAACATCATGGTATTTTGCATCTAAACTCTTTACACTCTCCAGCATGACTAATGCAATACTCGCTAGTATGAGAACAAGTAGTACTACATCAAATAATTTTCCAGCAGGTGTATCTGCTTCGTAAATAATATCATGTAGTTTCCTGCGCCAGAATGATGTACCCTCTTTTGTCAAAATATCTAATTTTTATACAGTGGCTTAAAAATAGTGTTTTCTGTGCTAGTTAGTAATCTGGTCTAGCGGGATAATCTTAAGTCGTTTTCTACTACGACAATAACTTTGGATAATATGTCTAGCATCTCTGTTATCCTCCATGGGAGTTATAATAGCTTTGAGTGTTTCTAGATTGTTAAGTTGGAAGTCAGGTTTAAAATAACCTATCCCTTTAAAAACCCCATCTTCTATAAGTACTACAGAGCGTTCATTTGAAGTGCGACCACGCTCAACAATGACCATACTCTTATTTTTATAGCTGTGCTTATCTAAAAAAGCCTGAACCCTTTTATTATAAGATTCTGGTGATTCTTCACCTATACAAGCGCCATTACATTTTTTAATGGTGTAATTAAAACAGTTACCATTCTTCTCATTGTACAGTGTCTTATGCTGGCATAAATCATACGAGTCTATAATGCGCTCTAGATTAGCTTTGGCACTCATGGTGTTGCTGTAGGTAGTGATAGATTCCTTACGTGCATCTGCTCTTTCAGTCTTAAGGTGTATATAGCCTTCACTGTCTGTATAGTGAGTGAGTTGTACCTTAAATTTAGTTCTACGTAAGGCTCTATTAAACTTTGGCTTGTTGCGTTTTATTTCTTCATTTTCCTTTAGAAGTGCAATGAGCTCAGTACCTGTAGTCTGGTAAGTAACCGTTTCTACCTGATCTTGTATTTGCTTACTCTTACGATTATCATTAGTAAAATGTTGCGTAAGGCGTTTTTTCATGTTTTTACTTTTGCCTATGTAAATGATGGTTCCATTTACATTATGCATAAAGTACACACCAGTCTCAGAAGGAACGCTTCTTATGAGGTCCTTGAGTTTGGTATCCATATGCTTTTTTGGGAAAGAGCGTATGGCCTTGGTTATAATTGTCTTTTCTGAATCTTTTTCTAGGAGTAGCTTAAAAAGCTTTACTGTGGCAATAGCATCTCCATCTGCTCTATGTCTGTTAGACATCGCGATTCCTAGTGCCTTCGTTAACTTGCCTAGGCTATAGCTATCATGACCTGGGAGCAACTCTTGTGAGAGCTCTACAGAGCATAGCGTTGTTCTTTCAAACGGATATCCGAGTCTGTCAAACTCTAGACTTAAAATGCGATAGTCAAACTGGGCATTATGAGCCACAATAATACATCCCTCAGTAATTTCAATAATACGCTTTGCTATTTCATGAAACTTTGGAGCATCTTTTAACATCCCGTTGTTAATGCCAGTAAGTCCTACTACAAATGCTTGTATGGGGCGTTCTGGATTTACGAGAGTGATAAATTGGTCTACAACTTGATGTCCGTCAAATTTATATATGGCGATTTCTGTTATACCTTCTTCGTTGTACTTACCGCCAGTGGTTTCTATGTCTAGTATTGCGTAAATATGCTATTTTTTAAAATTCCAGTTTTTAGGGAATCACGTTATTTTAAATATAAGTCAGAGTAATTAAAGTTATCTAGCACCAAAAATACTGCTTCCTACTCTAATCATAGTGCTCCCTTTGTCAATTGCGAGTTTATAATCACCACTCATTCCTGAGGATAGTATGGTGAGATTTGCGCTTTCGCGAAAGCGTAAAAATAATCCTTCTAGCAACTCAAACTCTGCTGCAATTTGATCTTGGTTATCTGTAAAAGTTGCCATTCCCATCAGTCCAACAACATTTACATGCGGATAATTATCTAATGTGTTTTCTTCAAAAAGCTTGACCGCATCCTGTACTGCCATACCAAATTTTGAATCTTCACGAGCAATCTTAATCTGAATAAGAATATCAATTACTCGGTTATTTGCTGCTGCTTGTTTGTTTACTTCTTTTATAAGTTTTAAACGATCTACAGCATGTATAAGGCTCACGTATGGAGCCATAAATTTTACTTTATTGGTTTGAACGTGACCTATCATGTGCCACTGTATATCTTTGGGCATTTCTTCCCACTTGTCTGTCATTTCTTGAATCTTATTCTCTCCAAAAATGCGTTGGCCAGTTTCATACGCCTCCATAAGGTCTGAAACAGGTTTTGTTTTTGAAACAGCTACAAGAGTAACATGTGAAGGAATGTTTTCGCGAAAGCGTAAGATATTTTCTGCTATACTCATTAAAATTCGTAAATGGTTACGCCGCTGCGTAGTTTAGGTTCAATATACGTACTTTTTGGTGGCATTTTTAATCCAGCGTCTGCTATTTCTTTTAGCTCATTGATAGTTACTGGGAGCATACCAAAGCTCACTGCATATTCTTTACTATCTATACGATCTGTTAAGCTAGAGATATCACGCCTTCCATCTACATATACTATGCGGTCATCATTTCTCAAGTCTATAATTCCTAAAATAGGTTTAAGTACCGTTTCATATAATATGTGAGTGTCTAGTCTATCTAGCGGAGTGTCAAAAGTGCGCAAGCTATGTCTTAAGTAGAGGCTGTAATACTCACCATCTAGATACATGTTAAAGTGATGTTTCTTTGATGGTTTATAAGGAGTGGTGCCGCGATTCTCAATTCTAAACTTGCTGTCTAGTGCTATTAAAAAAGCTTCTTTACTCAGGCCGTTAAGATCCTTTATAAGTCTATTGAATTCATAAATGAGTAACTCCGATTCCGGTATGAGGAAACTCATGAATGAATGATAGCTTTCTTGATCTTTAATGTGTTTTTTAGAAAGTAAGGCAGAGGAAGAAGATCTATGATGGCCATCTGCAATGTAGAGACTATCCATGCTAGCAAAAGCATGTTGCAGCTTTTCTATAGTCGCCGTGTCTGTTACTGGCCATAAGTAATGTGTGTCGCGATAAGTGGTTGTAAATTCATACTCGGCGCGATCACTCATTGCATTGTTAAGAATGCTCTCAATCTCATCAGAGTTTTTATAAGTGAGCAATACAGCTTCTGCATTAAAGCCTACAGTGTCTAGGTATTCTGTAAAAAGAGTCTCGCGGTCTTCTAGCGTGTCTTCGTGTTTTTTTATAATATCCTTCTCATAGTCTTCTACAGAAGCGCTAGCTACAATACCACAAAAGGTATTCTTTTCTCTATCTACAATTCTATATACATAAAATGCAGGTTGCTCTTCCTTAACAAAGACACCATCATCTTTAAATTCTTGATAGCGATTGCGCACTAGTTCAAAACGTTGTTTCCCAGTGATTTCTTTTTGAAATTTATAACCTGGGTTGATAATGTGTAAGAATGAGAACGGATTTTGTGCCATTCTGTGGTCGCGTCCTACTTGATCATAAAATTGGTAGGCGCGTGTAGCAACCAGCCCTACTTTGTCTCTAGTAGGTCTTACCGCACGGAATGGGAGAATTTTTGCCATGTTATGTGTAGTTAAGGCGCAGTAATCTGCGCCTTTATCAAGTTATGAGTCTTTTTGAGATTATGAAGCAAACATCGCTGCGACTTTCTCTGCCTTGCGACTTTCTTTATAGTCGTAAAAACCTTCACCAGACTTCACTCCTAATTTTCCAGCTCTCACCATGTTTACTAAGAGCGGGCAAGGTGCATATTTTGGATTTTTAAAGCCGTCGTGCATTACCTCTAGGATTGATAGACAAACATCTAGACCTATAAAATCTGCAAGTTGTAATGGTCCCATAGGGTGTGCCATCCCTAGTTTCATAACTGTGTCTATTTCATAAACACCAGCCACACCGTTGTATAGTGTTTCTATAGCCTCATTAATCATAGGCATAAGGATGCGATTTGCTACAAATCCTGGGTAATCGTTAACCTCCACTGGTACTTTACCTAGCTTTTCAGAAAGTTCCATGATGGTCTTTGTAGTAAGGTCACTCGTATTATAACCTCTTATGATTTCTACAAGTTTCATGATAGGCACAGGATTCATAAAGTGCATTCCTATTACTTGGTCTGGACGTTCTGTAACAGCCGCAATCTGGGTAATCGAAATAGACGATGTGTTTGTAGCAAGTATGCATGAGTCACTTGTGGCTTCATCTAGAGATTCAAAAATCTTTAATTTTAAATCTACGTTTTCGGTAGCGGCTTCAACTACAAGCTCAGCGTTCTTAACACCCTCTGCAAGGTTTGTGTACGTTGTGATGTTGTCAAGAGTTTGCTGCTTTTCTATAGCGGTAATACGCTCTTTGGCAACCATTCTATCTAGGTTTTTTGAGATAGTACTAATCCCACGGTCTAGAGAATCTTGAGAGATATCTACTAGTTGAACTTGGTAACCACTTTGAGCAAAAGTGTGTGCAATACCGTTACCCATTGTTCCTGCTCCTATAACTGCTATGTTTTTCATAAGTGAAGTGCTTAGTGTGTTTCCTCTTTTAAGGATTTGTGTGTTTGAATTTGTGTTTTAAAAATCTGCAATAATCATTTTTGCTACTCGTAAAGCTTCGGTTCCAGCCTTCAATGATACGATTGGGGTAGTGTTTCCTTTTATTGCTTTCGCGAAAGCGTCTAGCTCATCAAGTATCGCGTTATTACTAGGTACATCTGGGTTGTCAAAATAAATTTGCTTCTTGATTCCTTCTGCATTCTGAAGAATCATTGCAAAATCATCTGGAGATTCTGGAGCATCTTTCATCTTTACAACCTCTACTTTTTTCTCAAGAAAATCTACCGAAATGTATGCGTCCTTCTGAAAGAAACGTGCTTTGCGCATGTTTTTCATAGAGATACGACTCGCGGTAAGGTTTGCGACGCATCCGTTTTCAAACTCAATACGGGCATTTGCAATATCTGGAGTTTCTGATATAACAGATACACCACTTGCGTTTACACTTTTAACAGGGCTATTTACAACACTTAGTATTGCATCAATGTCATGTATCATTAAGTCTAATACCACAGGTACATCGGTTCCTCTAGGATTAAATTCTGCAAGTCTATGTGCCTCGATAAACATTGGGCTTTTTATGGAGTGACTCACAGACATAAATGCCGGATTGAAGCGCTCTACATGACCTACTTGCCCTAGAACGTTGTGTTCTTTTGCAAGTGTGAGTAGTTTTTCTGCCTCATCAACGGTAGTTGTTATTGGTTTCTCAATAAAGAGATGCTTGCCAGCTTTGATTACTTTTTCGGCACTTGCATAGTGGAAGGTAGTAGGGGTCACTACATCTACCATATCACAGGCGTTGATTAAATCTTCTTCGGTCTCAAAAGCAGTGTAGCCAAATTCTTGAGAGATGGCATCTCTAACCTCTTTTGAGGTGTCATAAAACCCTACAAGATCGTAGTGTTCAGAAAGTTTAAGAAGTTTTAAGTGTATTTTTCCTAAGTGTCCAGCACCTAGTACGCCAGCTTTAAGCATAGTGTTTGATTTTTATACAAAAATAAGGTTTTAGATACTTTTTGAGAGCATACACATTTCTTCAAAGAATATTTTTTTAAAATGGGTGTAAAATCTTAGCTAGAGATATGTTAAATTTCCAACTTTTCTTCTAATTTAGTAATTCATGAAAGATACTACTCGCCACCAAGGAAAACGCCGCCAACTTGTTCAAATATTGAGAGATAAGGGAATCACCAATGATCTTGTTCTTAAAGCGATTGGGAAGATTCCGCGTCATTTTTTTATGGATAGTAGTTTTGAGCATCACGCATATCAAGACAAAGCGTTTCCTATCGCAGCAGATCAAACCATCTCACAACCATATACAGTCGCTTTTCAAAGTGAGTTAATGGAAATTAAAAAGGGAGACCAAGTTCTTGAGATAGGGACTGGAAGTGGTTACCAAACTGCTGTGCTTTGTGAACTAGGAGCCAAAGTATATTCCATAGAACGCCAGCAAGAGTTGTATAAGAAAACAAAGTTGTTTCTGACTAAGCTAGGATATAGGCCTCGTTTTTTAAGTTTTGGTGATGGGTACAAAGGATTACCGTCTTATGCACCTTTTGATAGTATTATAGTGACGGCTGGAGCTCCGTTTGTTCCAAAACCGCTACTCGCTCAACTCAAGATAGGGGGTAGACTTATTATACCTGTAGGTGATGATCCTCAAATTATGCAACGCTACGTACGAACTTCTGCCACTTCTTTTGAGAAAAAGGAATACGGAGAATTTAGATTTGTACCGCTACTGGAGGATAAGAATTAGAGCGTCTATGATCTAAGAGATTTTTACATAACGTTACTAAAGAGTTATCTTTACAACTATGGAATTCTCTTCAAAACTTCTTGAAAATGCAGTCTATGAAATGTCTCAACTCCCAGGAGTAGGCAAGCGTACTGCATTACGATTAGTATTACACTTATTACGCCAGCCAGAAATACAAACTCACCACCTTACAGAAGCGTTAAATACAATGCGCGATACTATTAAATTCTGTAAAAAGTGTCACAATATCTCAGATGTGGTATTATGCGAGATATGCTCAAATCCTAATAGGGATGAAAGCATAGTTTGTGTGGTAGAAGACGTAAGGGATGTAATGGCGATAGAGAATACCAGTCAGTATCGAGGGTTATACCACGTGCTAGGAGGTAAAATCAGTCCGCTGGATGGTATAGGACCTCAGGATTTAAATATCTTTTCACTCATAGATAGAGCAAAAAGCGGAGAGTTAAAGGAGGTGATATTTGCATTGAGCTCTACTATGGAAGGAGATACTACAAACTTTTATATTTATAGACAGCTTGAGGCCTATGATATTAAGACCTCTACCATTGCCCGCGGTATATCTGTAGGTGATGAGCTTGAGTATGCAGATGAGGTAACGCTAGGTAGAAGTATCTTACATCGCATTCCTTTTGAAAATTCTTTAAAGAATTAAATTAATATATTGTCAATTGATAAATTTTCAACCATGTAGCTATCGATTGTACATAGTAAAACTTATTAAATTCCTTTAAGCTTTTTGGAACTATCCATAATCATTGTAAGTTATAATGTCATGCACTATCTAGAGTTATGCCTAGACAGTGTACAGGAAGCTGTAGCTTTAATTGATGCAGAGATTATAGTGGTTGATAATGCCTCTGTAGATGGAAGTGTGCAAATGGTCAAGGAGAAGTTTCCTGAGGTAAAGATTATTGCCAATGACAATAATGTTGGCTTTTCATCTGCAAATAATCAAGGGGTTGACATAGCGCAAGGAACTCATATATGTATTCTTAACCCTGATACGGTGGTGCCTTCAAGTGTGTTTACATGTTTGTTAGAAATAGCTTCAGATCAATATAAAGGAGCACAAGGAGTGCGTCTTGTAAATGGAAGAGGAGTTTATCTACCAGAAAGTAAACGCAATGTTCCTACTCTCAAAGTTGCATTAAGTAAGATGATGGGTTACGGATCTTCTTATTATGCCACTCATATAGCTAGTGATGCTAGGGGTGAGGTTTCTATTCTAGTGGGGGCATTTATGTTTATGTCTTGCAAACTCTACAAAGAAGTAGGGGGCTTTGATGAACGCTATTTTATGTTCGGTGAAGATATAGACTTGTCTTACACCATAACAAAGGCTGGTTATGGCAATTACTACGTAGGCGATGAGGCGATACTACATTTTAAAGGAGAGAGCACAGTAAGGGATGAGCATTATAGAAAGTGTTTTTATGGAGCGATGCAATTGTTTTATAAAAAGCACTTTGGCGATAATGTGTTCAAAGGTGTTCTTGTAAATGTTGGTGTGAGCTTAGCAAAGTTTAAGGCTGGGTTTTATAAAAAGTATTTACAGTCTCACCTGGTTGATAGCGAGAGTATCGTAAAAGAATATGTGCTGCTTACAGATAATACATTTTTGAGTGACGCTTTCGCGAAAGCGGTAACAAAACCTGTAACAGTTATCAGTGATATGTGTGTTCCTAAGGAAGGGCAAGAGCTTGTTTTTGATGCGGCATATGTGGCGTATAGTGACATAATTAAGGAAATTATAACATATCGAGGTAGTGGTGCTACCTATAAAATCATTCCTAAAAATGGTACTTTTGCAATAGGCAGTAATAGTAGTCTAGGGAAGGGCGATGTGATTGAGTTTAATAGAGATTAATAGTTTATAATCACTATTGGATTGATTTAATTACTATTTTTGCAAAAACGAGTATTAAAAACAGCTACATTTTACGAATATGGCAAGATTTGAATTAAAGCTACCAAAAATGGGAGAAAGTGTTGCAGAAGCAACGCTTACAACTTGGTTAAAAGAAGTAGGAGATACTATAGAGGCAGATGAGCCTGTATTAGAGATCGCTACAGATAAGGTAGATAGTGAAGTTCCTAGTGAAGTAGACGGTGTTTTAATAGAAAAACTGTTTGAAGTAGATGATGTTGTTGAGGTAGGGCAGACTATTGCTATTATAGAAACCGAAGGAGAAGGAAGCGGTGACGCTACACCAGCGCCTGCTCAAAAAGAAACTAAAAAAGAAGAGGTTGCAGTTGCTGCAGTCGCTCAAACTGTAACTGCAGCAAAAGACGCAGTAGCTGCACCTGTAAGTTCTGGAGACCGTTTTTACTCACCACTGGTGCGTAACATGGCAAAGGAAGAAGGTATTGATCAAGCAGAGCTAGATGCCATTGCAGGGACAGGTAAAGATGGTAGAGTGACTAAGGATGATATGTTGACATATCTTTCTACTCGTGGTACAGCTCCGGCTAAGCCAGCTGCACAAAAACAAGCACCTGCTGCTAAGGCAGCTCCAGCAGTAAAAGCTACACCAGTAAGTGTGAATGGTGAAGATGAGATTATAGAGATGACACGTATGGGTAAACTCATATCGCATCACATGGTCGCATCTGTACAAACAAGTGCACACGTTCAATCTTTTATTGAAGCAGATGTAACAAACATCTGGAACTGGAGAAAGAAGCACAAGGATAGCTTTAAAGCAAAAGAAGGTCAGAATTTAACCTTTACTCCTATATTTATGGAGGCTGTAGCAAAAGCTATACGTGATTTCCCTATGATTAACATTGCTGTAGATGGTGATAAAATCATAAAGCGTAAAAATATAAACCTAGGTATGGCAGCCGCTTTACCAGATGGTAATCTCATAGTACCTGTAATAAAAAATGCAGACCAACTTAACCTCGTAGGGATGGCAAAGTCTGTTAATGATCTTGCGGGGCGTGCTAGAGATGGAAAATTAAAACCAGATGATACTGCTGGAGGAACTTATACGGTAACAAACGTAGGAACCTTTGGGTCTATCATGGGAACTCCTATTATCAATCAGCCGCAAGTTGCAATTCTTGCGCTAGGAGCAATACGTAAAGTACCTGCGGTAATAGAAACTCCAGATGGAGATTTTATCGGGATACGTATGAAAATGTACCTTTCACACTCTTATGACCACCGTGTGGTAAATGGGGCGCTAGGCGGGCAGTTTGTAAAACGTGTTGCTGAGTATCTAGAAGGATTTGATGTAAATCGCGAAGTATAAGTAAAGCGATTAAATTTATATAAGCCAAAGGCGCAACGTGAGTTGCGCCTTTCTTGTTCTATAGGAGTTATTAAAATCTGAGTTGTCGGGATCAGTTCTTTTTTAATCCTTTCCAGTCGTACTCACGTATGAAGTTTTTAATATCTACAATGCTCCAGTGCTTTCTTCCTTCAAACATTACTACTGGTAAATCTATAATCCCTCCTTTATAGCTTGAGTTTTTGAGATGATCAAACATAAAGTCATTCACCTTGTTGTTAGTGCTTACATCCAGCACACGGTATTTGTAATGATTTTTATTTAAAAAATCTGTGAGCAACTTACATTTCTCGCAATCTGGCTCTGTAAATATGGTGAGTTCATCATCCTTTAGGGGTCTTATGTTTACAAACTCCTCTTTGTCTGCTCCTTTTCTGGTAGAGATGTCTTGTAATTCGTTCTCATAAGTAAAAATCTTAGTGTAGGTGGGCTCTACTCCTTTGAGAGGGATAAGCGTAATCATGAGGACTTTTGAGTTAGGAGGAAGTTTTTTTATCACAGGCCTATCTGCGCTTCTTCTAAAGCCTTCTCCCTGCACGATTAGGAAAGCCTCTTGCTCTTCATCTGTGTTGTTTTGAGCATAGAGTAACCATCTTTTGGCTTGTTTATCTTCTATCAATTCGACAGGAGGTGTGTTGTTTTGTTGCGCTTTCGCGAAAAATTGAAACCCTGACACCAAGGCTATAAAAAATAATAGTTGTAATCTATTCATCTGTTTTAGGGAGTTTTAAATTCTTAGTGAGTGAGTAGTCAGATTCGAAAAACTGAATATATGTAGGCTGAATTTTAGGCGATTTATTGCGAGGAGACTTCTTAAAGAAGCGCGCTCTTGTATTGTTTAAATCAATTGTAAATTGATCGTTTATATCATCTTCGGTAGTTGTAAAAACAACAACTTTACCCTCAAGTTTCCAGTTACCGCGTGCCCACCAGTGCTCTTCTTCTTGACCTTTAAGTTGTCTAAAATTGTGATACTCAAATCTGCCGTTGGGTGCTAAGGTAATTGATTTTGTGAATTTTGTACTTGTATCAAATTTAGCGTTCTCTGAGGTGGTGTCAACCCCCTTACTATAAACACCAGAGACATCATCTGTGGTGAAAGGAGAGTTTTGTGCGGTTCCCATTTTCGCGAAAGCGAAAATTAAAAAGGCTAACAGTAAAAGTTTATTTTTCATAATTATCTTAAAATCAAAAGATGTACCAAGATAGAGAATCTCCAATTTTTAATGAAAGAGGGAGTTAATTTTGTAGTTTGAAACAAGTATTTTTGTGCTATGCAATTAAAAATTACAAGACCGATTTGCTTTTTTGACCTTGAGACTACTGGAATTAATGTAGCCAAAGACAGAATTGTTGAGATATCTATACTTAAAGTTTTTCCAGATGGGAGGGAAGAGGAGTTTACAGAACGTATAAATCCTACTGTGCCTATTCCTGCGGCAACAACTGCGGTGCATGGAATAAGTGATGCAGATGTGGCAGATAAGCCTACGTTTGCGGCTCGTGCAAAGGATGTTTATGATATTATAAAAGATTCAGATCTCGCGGGATTTAATTCAAATAGATTTGACATCCCATTACTAGTAGAAGAGTTACTGCGATCAGGTATTGATTTTGATATGAAAAATCGCAATGCCATTGATGTGCAGAATATTTTTCACAAGATGGAGCAACGCACACTTGTGGCGGCTTATAAGTTTTATTGTGGTAAGGACCTTACTAATGCGCACAGCGCCTCTGCAGATACTTGGGCTACCTATGAAGTGTTAAAATCGCAGCTGGATAGATATGATGAGCTGGAGAATGATATGAAATTCTTAGGCGATTTTAGTACGCGTAAAAAGCAAGCAGATTTTGCTGGATTTATAGGGTATGATAAGGATGGTATAGAGATCTTTACCTTTGGAAAACACAAAGGAAAAAAAGTAGAAGAGGTGCTAGATAATGAACCTGGATATTTTGGCTGGATTCAAAATGCAGATTTTCCCCTTTACACTAAGAAAGTGCTGACGGCAATAAAACTGCGCAAACTTAATACTAAAGGATAGCTTATGAAACTTATATGTATAGGTCGTAATTATGCAAAGCATATAGCAGAGCTTGAGAATGAACGCCCAGAACATCCTGTGGTTTTTTTAAAACCAGATTCTTCTATATTATTAAGTAAACATCCTTTTGTGATACCACCATTTTCTAGTGATGTGCATCATGAGGTGGAAATTCTTGTAAAAATCAAGAAGATAGGGAAGTATATAGATAAGAAATATGCTAGTAGCTATTATGATGAGATAGGGTTAGGTATTGACTTTACGGCTCGTGATTTGCAAGCACAGCTCAAAGAAAAAGGATTGCCATGGGAAAAGGCAAAAGGTTTTGACGGTGCTGCTGTGATAAGTCCTAAGTGGTTGCCTGTGTCAGACTTTAACTCTGTAGATGATATTTCGTTTCGTTTAGAGAATAACGGTCATGTAGTTCAAGAAGGTGCTACTAGTGAAATGCTATGGAAAATAGATGAATTAATAAGTTATGTGTCTCAGTATTTTACACTTAAGATAGGAGATGTTATATTTACGGGTACTCCGGCTGGAGTTGCGCGAGTACAAGAAAACGATAAATTAAAAGGGTATATAGGAGAAACAGAGATGTTCTCTATAAACGTAAAATAAGACATGTTGAGACATTATAATCTAGAAAAAGTAAGAGAGATTGCTGGTGGTGATGAGGATTTTGTAGGCGTTATCGTAGCGACATTCTTACAAGAAATTCCGCCAGATTTAGAGTCTATGCAAAGTGCTATCGAAAATAATAATCATAAGATGGCTTATCAATTTGCACATAAAATGAAACCTAATCTCGATATGTTTGGGATCGATTTACTGGATCAGATCAAGGCAATGGAGAAGTGGAGCGATAGCAACAAGCCTACATCTGCAATACAGTCTAAGCTGGATGATATAACGTCTACCTTAGGAACCGTAATTGCAGAGCTTCAAGAAGATTTCTAGATGAACGCAGAAATTATAACCATAGGCGATGAGATTCTCATAGGCCAGATTGTAGATACAAATAGTGCTTTTATATCCTCAGCTCTTAATAAAATAGGAGTTTCTATCTATCAGATTACTTCTATCCAAGATGATGAGAGTCATATACTAGAGGCATTTGCCGCAGCCCAATCTAGAGCAGATCTTGTAATTGTTACAGGCGGCCTAGGTCCTACTAAGGATGATATTACAAAGCATACAATTTGTAAGTACTTTAATGATGAGTTAGTGCTTAATCAAGGAGTGCTAGATCATGTAGCGCATCTTTTTAAAGAATATATTAAAAAGCCAATGCTTGATGCAAATAAAACACAAGCTATGGTGCCTAGTAAGGCTGAGGTGTTAGTAAATGAATTTGGTACTGCTCCGGGAATGTGGATTGAGAATGATAATACAATATTTGTCTCTATGCCTGGTGTTCCTTATGAAATGAAGGGGCTTATGGAAAATGAAGTGCTACCACGTTTACAAAAGCAGTTTAAACTCCCTTACATACTTCATAAAACGTTTTTAACTTACGGAATGGGTGAAAGTGCCATCGCCGAAAGGATAGAGCTTTTTGAGAATGAACTGCCAGATGAAATTAAACTAGCTTACCTTCCTTCATTAGGTAGAGTACGTTTACGCCTATCAACCTCGGGTTTATATAAGGAAGTGGTTGAGGCCGCTATGCAAGAACAAGCAGATAAGTTGTTACCGTATATAGACGATATTTTTGTGGGATATGAAAGTGATGGTGAATTTGAGCAGGTTGTAGCGGGATTATTTGTCGAAAAAGGTAAAACACTCGCAATAGCAGAGAGTTGTACAGGAGGGCAGATGGTAGAGCGATTTACAGCACACAGTGGTGCTTCAGGATACCTAAAAGGAAGTCTGGTGACATATGCTACACAGTCTAAAGTTGATATTTTGGGTGTAGATCCAGAAGTTATCAAAAAACATTCTGTTGTAAGCGCACAGGTAGCAGAGCAAATGGCCGTAAATGCCAGAAAACTTTACAAGTCTGATATAGGTATTTCTACCACGGGTAATGCAGGGCCATTAAAAGGCGACAGTGATGCAGAGGTAGGGACAGTTTATATAGGTATAGCTACAGAGAAGGGCGTGACAGCGCATCATTTTATGATGGGTAATCACAGAGAACGAGTAATAGGCAAGGCTGTAAATAAAGCCTTAGAGTTACTTAAGGAAGAGTTACTTTCTAAGTAAAAATTATATTAAAAGTATGCTTTCGCGAAAAAGTGCTATTCTAGTACTTGCGTAGTGCTTAAAAAAGAGTAGAAGTAAAGAAAAGTGAAAATCACTTGAAGAAACAGGAAAAAAAGTACAAATAAGTTTTGTAGTGAGATATAAAATTACGTATTTTTGCAGCCTGTTTTGAAATAACTATTTAAAGTTTTAGGAATGTCTAGAGTTTGTGAGCTTACAGGTAAAAAAGCAATGGTAGGAAACAATGTTTCCCACGCGATGAATAAGACGAAGCGTAAATTTAACGTGAATCTTATGAAAAAACGTTTTTACCTTCCAGCAGAAGATAAGTGGATCACGTTGAAAGTATCAACGTCTGCGTTAAAAAATATCAATAAGAAAGGAATCGATGCGGTTGTTAAAGAGGCACGCGCAAACGGATTCTTAACTAAATAATCCCATAAAGAAACACCGAGATGGCAAAGAAAGGGAATAGAGTACAGGTAATCTTAGAGTGCACTGAGCACAAAGCGACTGGTCAACCAGGAACGTCAAGATATATCACGACTAAAAACAAAAAGAACACACCGGATCGTATGGAGTTGAAGAAATTCAACAACGTATTGAAGAAGATGACTGTTCATAAAGAAATCAAATAAGTTATGGCAAAGAAATCAGTAGCATCTTTACAGACAGGATCAAAGCGTTTAACTAAAGCGATAAAAATGGTAAAGTCTCCAAAATCTGGAGCTTATACATTTGTGGAAGCAGTAATGGCTCCAGACCAAGTAAGCGATTTCTTAGCTAAGAAATAAGTTATACTTTACAATATATAAAAACCCGCTTCTTAATAGAAGCGGGTTTTTTGTTGTTCCATTTCTTTTTGTTAATTAGGTATATTTGGTTAAAATATTGATATGAGGGCAATTGTGAGTTTTATTTTCTATTTATTCTTAGTGTTTTCGCTTAATTCTCAAGAAAGGGAATCAGTCACTATTTGCTGGGATAGCTCTTTGTCTATTGGTGAGACGCAAAGAATTCAGAATATAGAAATCCTTCAACAATATTTTCTTGACAATAAAAATATTGATATTGAGCTTTTAGTATTTAGCAATGAGATTCAATCTAAGGAATATTTTGACATATCCAATGGAGAGTGGTCAGAGTTAAGAAAATCTCTTTTAAACGTTATCTACGACGGGTCAACTTCATATCAATCAATTCTAGATCAACAAATAGAAACAGATGAAATATTAGTATTTACAGATGGTGCTGAGAGCTTATTTCCATCAAAGCTTAATTTTAAAAAACCTACTACTATATATTGTAGTAGTCCCTTCTGTAAAAAAGGTTTTAAAAATCTGTTAGGTTCATCAATTACTGTTATTTCGGATGTGTCGAACAATAAGAGCTTCAATGATATATCTAATACTGTTAGGGAAAAAGTAAAAGGTAAAGTTGTCTCAAATTATGGGCCTGTAGGTGATATTGAGGTGATGAATTTGACAACAGGGGAGACTACACTTACCACTCTAAAAGGTATTTATGAGTTAAGAGTTGCATTAAATGATACATTGCGATTTATTTCAAAGGGCTTTGAATCATTTGATAGGCCGATTAGTCAGATTGATTCCCTTCTTGATCTAAGCTCTTCTGGAAACACTCTTCGTGAGGTGCTTTTAATTGGAAAACCTAAATCGGTAGAAATTGAAGAAATAGTTCTAGTGGGTGACAAGGCAATAGATAAAAGGAAGCTTGGGTATGATGTCAAAACACTGGATGAAGATGAAATATCTACTAACAATGTAGGGTTGGGTACAGCTATTAAAGGGAAAATTGCTGGTGTTGAGGTAGGCTTTAATAATGATATATCAGCAACAATTATTAGGGGGTGGAATACAATAAATGGAAACAGCCACCCATTACTAGTTATAGATGGAGTTCCTCTGCCTAGGAGTAATTTGAATAAAGACAGTTCTGGCAATATTTTAGGAGGTGGCGCTTTAGATATTATTGATCCAAATAACGTCAAAAGCGTAAGTGTTTTGAAAGGGCTTGCAGCAACTAATAGATATGGGTCAGAGGGTAATAGTGGTGCTATATTAATAACTACTAAGACGGGGTCTATCAATAGCTCTACTGGAAAGAAGGCTATTGTCCTCGGTACTACATCAACATACACTAACGAAGCTTATGTAATGGATAGTGACCTGCCAGAAATGACAAGAGCTCTCAAACCTTCACAAAATATTGAAGAAGCATATAGTCTATATCTAAAAATAAGAGAAAATAATATAAAGAATTATCAATTTTATGTTCATGCGGCACGCTATTTTTCAGGTTGGGGCAACAATTTTCTTACAGCACGCGTTTTATCAAATAGTTTAGAGGTTTCAAATGGAGATCCAGCTTCATTGAGGGCAATCGCTTATGAATATGAGAGTTTGGGCTATTTGAATGAGGCAATTAATATTTATACAAAATTAATTAAAGACAATCCTAATCATTTACAAAACTATAGAGATGTTGCTCTTTTGTATAGAAAGAACGGAAACATTAATGGGGCATTTGAAGCGTATTTATCTTGTCAAAATTTTCTTTTAGATAAGCCAATTTCACAATTAATAGGATTTGAGAAAGCTATTATTTCAGAATTTAAATCCTTTTTGTCGGTTAATGGAAGCTTAGTAAATATAAATCTTGTTGATAAGAAGTTTGTAGGTACTAAAATCCTCTTTAGAAGGGTGGTATTCCAATGGAATGATTTTGACTCTCAATTTAATCTTCAAATTGTTAACCCTCAAAAAAGATATTTTACTTGGGAACATACCAAGGTGGCAGATGCAAACCGTCTAAAATTAGATGAATTGAACGGGTTTGGAGTAGAAGAGTATTTTCTGACAGCTTCAGATAAAGGGCAGTGGATATTTAATATAGAAAATTTGAGTGCTAAAATCTATTCTAATAAAGGGATTACTTTTAAAATAACTGTTTTTGAAGATTTTGGAACTGCTAAGGAAAAGCAAACTGTTCGTGTTGTAAATATTTCAGAATTAAATAAAAGTACTACAGTGTTGAAAATATCTATTTAAGATTATAGAAGTAGTTTTAATAGTTGAAAAAAAAGAGTTACGTCGATGATTCTCAAGTTTAGAGAGGTTGTGCTCATTAAAGAAGCTTCCATTCTACCCGATCTCCTACCTCAATAACCCACTCTTCAGATAGGCCACCGTTAATCTTTAAAACTAGCTGCGAAGGTACTTGTGAAGGTAAGAATGTCTTATCATCTAGCGGTGTAGTGTTTTCAGAAAAACTCACAATCACATTCTCTGCGTTTATGTGTATAAGATCTAGAGGGAATCTAATGTCAGTCATATAATATCCTCTTAATTCTTCTTGTGGATATAGAAAAAGGACTCCTTGATGTGGTAGAAGTCTATCTCTATTTTTAAGATCTACTTCTTGCTCGTATGCAGTGTCTGCTACTTCTATATCTATCGTACGTATTACTTGTCCAGAAGCTTTTATAAGTGTAAGCTCTCCTTCTTTTTTAAAAGACGGTTTCTCAACAGAGATTATGCTATCTGGGTTGTTATTATTTTTGCAACTTACTCCAGTAAGAAGAATTGAGAAAAGCGAAATGTAAGCAGCGTTACGAAGCTTCATAAGATGTTTTTTTAGTAAATGATGTGATTACAAAATATAGGCCTATTAGTATAAAAGGAATACTTAATACCTGACCTGTGTTCAAATTAAATATCCAATCTTCCCGATTCTCCACCTGCTCACGTTTAAAGTTTTCTACTATAAAACGCACGCCCATGAGTAGTAATAAGAATAAACCGAATAAAAATCCTGATTTCTTGCGGGCGTCTGTCTTCCAGTATAGAATAAATAAGATAAGGAATACAAACACATACCCAAAAGCCTCCATGAGCTGTCCAGGATATCTAAACGGTATAGTGCTTATGATATCTGCAAATTGAGGGTCGCTAGTTAGCGCTTGATATGCTTGTGCTGGATTAGGAATATTAGTGAGTGATACTGCTCGTCGCTCAGAAATCTCATCTTGCACAAACTGTATGCCTAGTGGACCATCTGTAACCTTCCCCACCATCTCTGAGTTTAAAAAGTTCCCTATGCGCACAAACACAGCTCCAGAAGCACAAGTGATTACTACACGATCTAAGATCCATAAAACCGATTTGTGCAACACTTTTTTGTTATATAAGTATAGCCCGAAAATGGTGGCCATTGCGGCTCCATGACTGGCAAGACCTCTAAAACCGGTAAACTCAAATTCTGGGACAAACCTAAATGGTAACAACACAGAAAGCGGGTCTTCCCAAAGTAATTCTGTTTGATAAAAGAAAACGTGACCTAGTCGTGCTCCTAAAAGAATAGAGACTACAGCATAAATAAATAAACTGTCTAGTTTCTCAATAGCAACATCCTCACGCTGAAACATTTTTTTCATTAAATAGAAACCCAATGAGAATGCAACTACAAACATTAAGCTATAAAAATGGATGGTAATAAAGCCTAGATCTAGTCCTGATACTGGATTCCACGTAAATTTTAATGCGAGCATATGTTGGGATTATTGGCTACTCAGAATATTTGTTAATTACTCCAATTATGACTGAGTAAGTGTTGTTTATTTAAGTAAGCAATTTAAAACCTTAATAGCAGATTTTAAAAGGGATTACATATTATTTACTTCTTCTTTTTCGGGAACTGGGTCATATCCTTGGCCACCCCAAGGATGGCAAGATAAAATACGTTTTAATGCCAGCTTTCCACCTGTTAAAAGTCCGTGCCTTTGAAAAGCGGTCTTGGTGTAATAAGAGCAAGTGGGTGAGTAGCGGCAAGTGCTAGGTGTCCACGAGGAGATAAATTTTTGGTAAAACCAGATGATTCCTAAAAAGGGAGCAATTGCTATTTTCTTTGCAGAAGCCATTAGTTTACAGTAAAGGTAGTTCCCTCACGACCATCTTTGAGCTGGATACCTAGCTCTATAAGTTCATCTCGTATTTTGTCACTTAGTGCAAAATCTTTGTTTTCACGTGCTTCTTTACGAAGTTTTATAAGTAACTCTACGGTGCCACTTAATTTTGAGTCGTCCGCTTTCGCGAAAGCGTTATTGTCTTCAAGTCCAAGTACGTCAAAAACGAAAGCATTAATCGTCTCAAGTAATAACTTAAGATCACTTGCAGTGATAGTTGCTTTTCCGTCTTTAATAAGGTGTATTTGCTTTACTGCATCAAAAAGATGTGCAATGAGTATCGGAGTGTTAAAATCGTCATTCATCGCGGCGTAGCAAGACGCCTTCCAGTCGTTTACATTAAAGCTACTTTCTTTAGATGTGTCTAGATTTTTTGCAATTTTGAGCGCTTCCATTAGTCTGTTAAAACCTTTTTCACTCGCTAGTAATGCGTCATTTGAGAAGTCCATAATGCTGCGGTAGCTACTCTGTAAGATAAAAAACCTTGCAACGCTAGGGGCAAATCCCTTTGTTAAGTGAGTACTGTCTCCTGTAAAAATCTCACCTGGGTTGATACTGTTACCAGTACTCTTTGCCATTTTCTGGCCGTTAAGGGTGAGCATATTTGCGTGTAGCCAGTACTTTACAGGCTCTGTACCTATTGCAGCTTCATTTTGAGCAATCTCACACTCGTGATGAGGAAACTTAAGATCCATACCACCACCGTGTATATCAAACTGTTCTCCTAGATATTTTGTACTCATTGCAGTACACTCTAGGTGCCACCCTGGGAAGCCATCACCCCACGGGCTAGGCCAGCGCATTATGTGCTCAGGTTCTGCTTTTTTCCAAAGTGCAAAATCTTGAGGATTGTTCTTCTCATCTTGTGCACTAAGGGCACGAGTGTTTGTAATCATATCTTCTAGCTTGCGGCCAGAAAGTTTACCATACTCGTGGTCTTCATTAAATTTTATTACATCAAAGTATACAGAGCCATTTTTCTCATAAGCATACCCGTTGTCTATAATCTTTTTGATTATTTCTATTTGCTCTATGATGTGACCTGTAGCTGTAGGTTCTATACTAGGAGGTAAGAAATTAAATTTATTGAGAATGTCGTGAAAGTCTAGCGTGTACTTCTGTACAACTTCCATAGGCTCAATTTGCTCTAGTCTTGCTTTTTTTGCAATCTTATCCTCTCCTTGATCTGCATCATCTGTGAGGTGACCAGCATCTGTAATATTACGCACATAGCGCACTTTATAACCTAAGTGTTTGAGATACCTAAATATCATATCAAAACTCATAAAGGTGCGCACATTACCTAAGTGTACATTACTATATACCGTAGGACCGCACACATACATACCTACATAACCCTCGAGTAGAGGTGTGAAGATTTCTTTCTTTCCAGAAAGCGAATTGTAAACTGTGAGTTCTTGATCTTGGTATAAAGGCATTTTATGTGCTATTTATGTGTGTAACGAAGGTAAATATCTTAATTGTAAAACTCAAAAAGCGGTCACTAAAAAGAAACCGCTTTTTTATAGGTATGCATAAGCAAGCTGTAGCTTCTTAAAAATCTGTGTCTAGCTTGATGTAGTCTAAAAATTCTCTACGTGTAGCTTCTTCTTTAAACTTCCCGCCAAACTCGCTGGTTACCGTGCTACTTTCTATATCACGTATACCACGGCTGTTTACACAAAGGTGTTTTGCGTCTATAACGCAGGCTACATCTTCTGTGCCCATAGCACGTTGTAATTCTTGCACAATTTGCATAGTGAGTCGCTCTTGTACTTGAGGACGCTTTGCATAGTAGTCTACAATGCGGTTCATTTTACTAAGCCCTACCACGGTTCCGTTTGAGATGTATGCTACGTGTGCACGACCTACTATAGGTAGTAAGTGATGCTCACAGGTAGAGTATACTGTGATGTTTTTTTCAACTAGCATCTCTCCGTATTTGTAATTATTATCAAATACTGAAACATTAGGCTTATTATCAGGATGTAAACCAGAAAATATCTCGTTTACAAACATCTTTGCCACACGTTTTGGTGTTCCTTTAAGGCTGTCGTCTGTCATATCTAGCCCTAGGGTTTCCATAATGTGAGCGACGTCCTTCTGGATGCTTGCAAGTTTATCTGCATTGCTCATTTCAAAAGCATCTGCACGCAATGGGGTAACCGCGCTGGTCCCTATGTGGTCATCACCTATTGCTTCAATTTGGTCTAATTGTCTTTCTAATTCTGTTTTCATAGTATGCGGTACTCCTTTTAATGGGGTCTTTTACGCTTTCGCGAAAGCGTAATCAACACATTATTTTTACCTCAGTCGTTAAGACTTTTAAAGGCTTGCAAAGGTACGTAATAAACTGCGTTATTTTATAGAACTTAATAACTGAAGCGTTGTATCTCGATAGCTTCTACTTATAGGGATAACGGTTTCATCTATAGTGATGTGCTCATTTGTGTAGCTATCTATTTTTTGCACAGCCACTATGTATGAGCGATGGGTTCTTAAGAATTGTTTTATGGGCAATTTTTCTATAGCAGATGATAGTGTCTCTCGGGTAACAATAATCTCATCGTTGGTGTGAATTTTTAGGTAGTCACCTAGACTTTCTATATAGAGAATACTGTTAAAGTCTACCTTCACCATTTTACGGTCAGATCTAAAAAATGTAAAGGTATCTGTAATTGTTTTTTGCGCTGGCTTATCTACTTCGTTATAAAATTTCTGTAGGGCCTTCATTAATCTTTCTAATGAGATAGGTTTAAGTAGGTAGTCTACTGCTTGAAGATCAAAACCATCTATGGCATACTCACGGTAAGCGGTGGTAAAAATAATCTTAGTATTACCTTGTATTGCTCTGGCAAACATAAGACCTGTAACCTCTGGCATATTTATGTCTAAAAATACAAGGTCTACATCGTGAGCACTTAGAGCGCTAAAACCTTGTGCGGCATTTTTACAAGAGGCTACCACGCTTATTTGTTCAATTTTTGAAAGGTGACTTTCTAAAATTTCACGTGCCATGGGCTCGTCGTCTATTATGATTGCATTGTACGTTCTCATTGATCTAATGTAATGTTTACATCTAGGTAAAACCAGTTGTCTTTTAGCTCACTTGTGAGTGTGTATTTCTTTGGGTAAAGCACATCAAGTCTTTTTTTACTGTTTTTAAGCCCAAGACCATGATTAAGCGTGTTGTTTTGAGCAGCTTTCACTGTATTTTTTATTGTAAAATGTAATCGCTTATCTACCACCTCAAGATGTATGTTTATAATAAGGAACTCATCAATAGGCCCTCCGTGTTTAAAAGCATTTTCTACAAAGGCGATAAATAACATAGGCGGGACTTGAATATCTCGCTGTATGTTTTTTGTAAAGGTGACACTTAGAGACTCTCTAAAACGCACCTGCTCAAGACCTATATAAGAATCTATATATCCAGTCTCTTCAGATATGGCAACGGTCTTTTTCTTTATTTGATTAAGCGAGTAGTCGAGTAGATTAGATAATTTGAGAATCAGGTCTGGAGTGTGCTTAGATTCTTTTAGGGCCGCTCCATAAATCGTATTAAGTGTGTTAAATAAAAAATGAGGGTGTATTTGCTCTTTAAGGTAATGGAGTTCCTTTTCTTTAAGTAGTAATTGCCCTTCTAGTATTTTATTTTCTAATACACTATTGCGATGTATTGCCTTGTAGTTGTATTTGAGCAGTTGTGCAAGTGAGACTAATCCAGCCACGAGGTACACGAGTATGAAAACAAAAACAAAGTTACGCGTGAGCAAGGGCATTTGCTTCATATCATAATTAGATAAGAAGATAAAGTTTATGAAGGTGATGATAATTATTAAAAACAGTGAGCCTACTACAGTGTATAATAGGTATGCAGTAAAAACAATATATCTCTTTTTGAGAAGGAAACGTGGTATTAGATAATAAGCAATAATGTAGGTTACTACGATAGTAATAGGTAGGAGGCTAGTTGCAAAGTGTATGACAAACTGATCATTATCTGCCGCATAGCTAAAAAAGTAAATGTAAAATAACCATACTAATACCCATAGTATAATATGTATAGGTAAGTAAATGGTTTTTTTAAGCAATGGTGCTAGCATCTCACAAAGATGACAAAAAAATGATAGCCCTTATTTATTTTGAGATGAATAACGCTTTATATGCTGTCTATAACCTAACAGGCTGGTGGTTATTCGTTGACGGATTTTAAATTGCTATATTGGAAGTATAAACTGGTACTCGTCGCAAATAATATTAAGAAGTGTTTTATCTCTCTAGATTTACATCACATTAATCTTAAAAACTAAAGTTATGTCACAAATTATCGATCGTATTAATGAAGGAGGGCTACTATTTATGGTGCCTATTTTACTAGTTTTACTTGCAGTACTAGTCTTATTTATTTTAGCACTTGTAGGTAAAAAGCGTGTAAGAAATACACTAGAGCTCATAGGTCATCTCAGTCTTTTTGCACTTATGTGGGGACTTCTCGGGTCTACTATAGGTCTTATTACAGCCTTTGATGCTATAGAGGGAAATGGTAATATCTCACAGCCTATGATGGCAGGAGGACTCAAAGTAGCCTTGCTATGTACCGTTTTTGGATTATTATGTTTTGTGATAAGCAGGGTAGCAATGCTTGTGCTTACTATAAAAGCACAGAAGCAAGAAACTTTACCAGTAAGTTAATCTAGAAAGTACCAGTAAGCCCGGCGCGACCTAAGCCTACATTAAATTTCCAAGAAATGCTATTGTTTTTCTTAGAGCCGTCGGGATATACATTTGCCTTGTTCATATAGTTATCTATAGAATCTACAATCACAATACTAAGTGCAGCACTAAGGGCCACGTCTGTAAGCCAGTGGGCTCCACCCCAGATTCTTTGTAAAGGTGCAATAGATCCTAAGGCATATATTCCAACCTTAACCCAGGCGTTATCAAATTGTTTTGCAACTGCGTGTGCCATGGTTACAGATAGTATCGTGTGTCCAGAAGGGAATGATCTAAAGCCTGCCATTCCACTGTAGGGGTTAAATTCAAATTTTCCCTTACCGTTTTCTGGTCTACTTCTACCTGTGGAGGCCTTGAGAATGGTTTGTAAAAGTCCAGCCGTCACTGCCGATGATGTCATTAAGGCTCCCGCTCTACGTACTTTTTGGTTCTTAGTAAATAACCCAAATAAATAAGTTCCAGCCGTTAGGCCATAAATTACCTGCGGACTTCCGCCACGTTCTCCAACTTCGTCTAATACTGTTGGTAAATCGTCACTTCTTTTTGAGAAAAAATTATTTACGTCATCATCTACAAAGTAAAGTAGTGCCGTTCCCCCAGCAATGGTACCAGCTACAATCCAGTCATCTTTTTTCCATCGCAGTGGCCCGGTATAAGCGTGACCTATGCCTTTAAGCATGACCTTAGTATCGTACACTGCTAGTTTTATAACACTTAAGGTGTCTTGAGTCTGTGTAGGTATAGGGGTTTGTGCCTTGCAAAAAACAGAAAGGAAACAGACGAGTATGATTGTAAATGTTGTTTTCAAAATGGCAATTGTTTAATAAGTGAGATGTACAAGAAAACCCACCTAGAGATTTGTTTAATGGTAGGCTAGGTAAATAGTTTTTTCTTACGCAGTTCAAAGTTTTGACCTAGATAGACTTTACGTACCATCTCATCTGCTGCGAGTTCTTCTGGCTCACCATGTTTAAGAATACTACCCTCAAACATTAGGTAAGTGCGATCTGTAATGGCAAGTGTTTCTTGGACATTGTGATCGGTTATAAGTATTCCTATATTTTTGTCTTTGAGTTGTGCCACGATACGCTGTATATCTTCTACAGCTACGGGGTCAACACCAGCAAAAGGCTCATCAAGTAATATAAAAGATGGAGAGGTAGCTAGTGCTCGTGCAATCTCTGTACGACGACGTTCACCTCCAGAAAGTAAATCACCACGACTTTTACGTATATGACCTAAGCTAAACTCTTCTATGAGTTCCTCCATTTTATGAAGTTGCTCTTTCTTTGATAATTTTGTGAGCTGTAGCACACTCAAGATGTTATCTTCAATACTTAGTTTTCTAAAAACAGATGCCTCTTGAGCTAGATAGCCTATCCCGTTTTGAGCGCGTTTGTACATAGGGTATTTTGTAATATCTTGTTGTTCTAGATAGATATTACCACCATTAGGCTTCACAAGACCTACTATCATATAAAAAGAGGTGGTTTTTCCAGCTCCGTTAGGCCCTAGTAAACCTACTATTTCTCCTTGATTTACCTCTACAGAAATTCCCTTAACCACCTGTCGGCCCTTATAGGATTTCATTAAATTTTCAGCACGTAGTTTCATAGTAAGTAAATATACAAATTGTTTAATCCTTTGTCTTGACCTTATTATAACGTGTAAAAGTGAAAGCCATTATGAGACCAAAAAATAAACCTTGAAATAAAATTCCAAACCAGCTTATTTTGTAATTGCTTAAATATCGAAAAGCGGTGAGTATAATGCTGTGCACAACGAAGAAGGATATAAAAAACTTACAAAATCTCATCATTGTGCACAGTGTTATTATTTACCTGCTTTTCTCTCGTCTAGTGCTTCCCAGTATTCATATGCACGGCGCAAGTGAGGTATCACAATAGTTCCTCCTACAAGAGTACCTATACTTAATGTTTCCATTACTTCTTCCTTAGTTACACCTTCATCATGACAGCTCTCGAGGTGATATTTTACACAGTCATCACAACGTAATACTGTTGAGGCAACGAGCCCTAGAAGTTCTTTTGTCTTTTTATCTAATGCACCTTCTGTAAAGGCATTAGTGTCTAGATTAAAAATACGCTTGACGATCTTGTTGTTGTCGGCAAGTATTTTATCGTTCATTGTAGAACGGTAGCTATTAAAATCGTCTATTATATTATTGCTCATAGTTGTGGGGATAGTGGTTTTACGCTTTCGCGAAAGCGTAAAAAAATTAAATATTAGTTAAGTAATGTTATGCAAGTCCTTGTTTCTTAAGTCGGCGTTTTTCTCTTCTGATAACACCTCTAGAAATAAAAATACTTACTTCGTACAGGATAATGATAGGCACAGCAACGATTACTTGGGTTGAAATATCTGGAGGCGTTATAATTGCTGCCAAAATTAATACAATAACTAATGCGTACTTGCGATTCTTTTTAAGGAATTCAGGAGTCACAAGACCTATTTTAGTAAGGAAATACATGATGATAGGTAATTCAAATATAAATCCAGAAGCTAGTACTGATGCTCGCACGAGGCCTATAAAAGAATCGATGTCAAATTCATTTTGAACTGCGTCAGATATTTTAAAAGTTGCTAAGAAGTTGATAGATAATGGTGCTACTACAAAGTATCCAAATGCTGCTCCCAAAAAGAAAAGTAAAGAGGCAACTACAATAAAGCCTTTACTTGATTTACGTTCATTTTCATACAGTCCTGGAGAAATAAATCTCCAAAATTCATAAAGAATATACGGAAAACCTATGACGACACCTGCCATGATAGAGGTCCATATAGCCGCACTAAATTGGCCAGCTACTTTTCTACTTTGGATGATAAAATCCATGTCTCCATCTGCAATACATCCTTTTTCTGCCCCAAAAAATTGAGAAATCTTACATAAAATATCATAAGAGACAAAGTCGGGATTTTGAGGGCCAAAAATAATTTCAAAAAGGGTTCCTTTAAATATAAAAGCAACGGTACCTATAATGACTACAGCGAGCGTAGCTCTAATTAAGTGCCATCTTAATTCTTCCAAGTGGTCAAGAAAGGACATCTCATCTGGGTGTTTTTTTACTTTTTTTGCCATTATGCGATTCCTTCTTTTATGAGATCATGTATGTGTACCACACCAGCGTAGTTTCCTTCTTTTTCAACTAATAGCTGGGTGATATTGTGTGTTTCTAAAATTTCTTTTGCATCAATTGCCATAGCATCATGGCATACTGTTTTTGGTGTGGTGCTCATGATTGCAGCGGCAGTAAGACCATCAAGAGAATCATTTTTTGATAGCATACGTCGCAAGTCGCCGTCTGTTATAATTCCTTGGATAGCTCCGTTAAGAACTACTGCTGTAACACCAAGCATCTTATTAGTAATCTCAATAATCACCTCTTTTATACTTGCATCTGGTGTTACTTGAGGATTTTCATGAGTAGAGCAAATATCATTAACAGTAAGGTATAATCTTTTGCCTAGAGCACCACCAGGATGGTATCGTGCAAAATCACTTTCTGTAAAACCTCTTAGGTTTAGCAGGGCAACTGCTACTGCATCGCCTAGAACAAGCTGTACTGTTGTGCTTGTGGTAGGGGCGAGGTTGTTAGGGCATGCCTCTTCTTCTGTATTAGCATGTAATATGTAGTCTGCTTCTTTACCTAAAAACGAATCTCTATTTGCCGTAATTGCAATGAGCGTGTTTTCTGTCTTTTTAATAAGAGGTACTAGAACTTTGATTTCTGGAGTATTTCCACTTTTTGATATACAGATAACAATGTCATCTATTAATATGCTTCCTAAATCACCATGAATGGCATCTGCAGCATGCATAAATAGAGCAGGAGTTCCTGTACTATTTAAGGTTGCTACGATTTTTTGAGCAATAATTGCGCTCTTACCTATGCCGGTTATGACTACTCTGCCCTTAGAATTATAGATGGCTTGTACTGCTTGTGCAAATTCTTCGTCTATTAATGAACTGAGATTTGCAATCGCAGTTTGCTCAATATGAATGGTTTTCTGTGCGCTAGCAATGATTTGCTGGAAGTTGTTCAAAACTGGGTTTTGTTAAGATTTGTTTAACGTGCGGAAATTACTATCTTTAGAAAACACAAAGGTATGTAAAAATGTATTTGAATACATATGGGGACAAGGCAAATAGACTTACACGAAGAACTTAAAAGATATTTTGGCTTTAGTCAGTTCAAGGGTCTGCAAGAAGAAGTCATAAGAAGCATCGTAGGTGGTAATCACAGTTTTGTGATTATGCCCACAGGAGGTGGAAAATCATTATGTTATCAGTTACCCGCACTTATTGCAGAGGGAACTGCTATTGTGGTATCGCCACTTATAGCTTTAATGAAAAACCAAGTTGATGCGCTTAGAGGTATATCTCAAGAAGAAGGAATAGCTCATGTACTTAATAGCTCGCTCACTAAAGGAGAGATAAAAAAAGTAAAAGAAGATATCACTAGAGGAGTAACAAAACTCTTATATGTGGCTCCCGAGTCACTTACTAAAGAAGAAAATGTAGAGTTTTTGAGAGGGGTTACTATATCTTTTCTGGCTATAGATGAGGCACACTGTATTTCAGAGTGGGGACACGATTTTAGACCAGAATATCGTAACCTACGTAAGATCATAGGTAGAATAGGTGATAATATTCCTATTATAGCAGTTACCGCTACTGCTACGCCAAAAGTGCAAGAAGATATTCTTAAAAACTTAGGGATTACCAATGCAAACACTTTTAAGGCTTCATTTAATAGACCTAATCTTTATTACGAAGTACGGCCTAAAACGGCTCAAGTAGATGCCGATATTATTCGATTTGTAAAACAAAACGAAGGTAAGAGTGGTATTATATATTGCCTCGCTCGCAAGCGTGTAGAGGAGCTAGCACAGACATTACAAGTTAATGGCTTAAAAGCAGTACCATATCATGCAGGACTCGATGCAAAAACGCGCGTGAGACATCAAGATATGTTCTTGATGGAAGATGTAGATGTGGTGGTTGCTACCATCGCTTTTGGGATGGGAATCGATAAGCCAGATGTGAGATTTGTTATACATCATGACATTCCTAAAAGTATAGAAAGTTATTACCAAGAAACGGGTAGAGCAGGAAGAGATGGAGGTGAAGGTCACTGTCTAGCTTTTTATGCATATAAGGATATAGAAAAGCTTGAAAAATTTATGAGCGGTAAGCCTGTGGCCGAGCAAGAAATAGGTCATGCATTACTGCAAGAAGTAGTAGCTTTTGCAGAGACAAGTATGTCTAGGCGTAAATTTATTCTCCATTATTTTGGAGAAGAGTTTGATAACGCAACCGGAGAAGGAGGGATGCTTGATGATAACATGCGTAATCCTAAAAAGCAACATGAAGCAAAAGAGGAACTTGTAAAAGTATTATCTGTAGTAAGAGATACTAATGAGATTTATAAAAGTAAAGAGATTGTTCTTACTCTAAGAGGAAAGGAGAACGCTATTATAAGTTCGCATAAAACCCATGAGCAGCCATTTTTTGGTATAGGTCATGATCAGAAAAAAGAATACTGGTTTGCCCTTATACGCCAGGCTCTTGTTGCAGGATATATAAAAAAGGATATTGAAACGTATGGTGTAGTAAAGATGACACCAAAAGGCCTAGACTATATAGAGAATCCTGTTTCTTTTATGATGACAGATGATCATGTGTTTGATGCAAACAGCGATAATGCCATCATATCTGCTCAAAAAGCTGGGGCAGGAGCCGATAAGAAGCTTCTAGAAATGCTGAAAGATTTACGTAAAAAAGTGGCAAAGAAACTTGATGTGCCTCCATTTGTCGTTTTTCAAGACCCTTCACTAGAAGATATGTCTATTAAATATCCTGTAAACGTTGAGGAACTAGGTAATGTGCATGGAGTAGGGGATGGTAAGGCAAAAAAGTACGGTAAAGAATTTGTAGCGCTCATTGATAGGTATGTTTCTGAAAATGATATTTTGAGACCAGATGATCTTGTCGTAAAGAGCACTGGAGCAAATAGCGGATTGAAACTATACATTATTCAAAACATCGATCGCAAATTACCACTTGATGATCTCGCCTCTGCAAAAGGTAAGGATATGCCAGATTTTATTAAAGCGATGGAAGCAATCGTTTTTAGTGGTACGCGTCTTAATATAGATTACTGGATTAATGATATACTTGACGAGGATCAACAAGAGGAGCTTCATGATTACTTTATGGAAGCAGAGACAGATAAAATCGAAGTAGCCATGGAAGAGTTTGATGGCGATTATGAAGATGAGGAGCTGCGTTTATATAGGATTAAATTTATGAGTGAGGTTGCAAATTAAATTGTAATTATAGTAGGAGTGTTTGGTTTTGAGTACGCTTTCGCGAAAGCGTAATTACCCTTATTTCTACCTTTATTATTCTTGAAGATTAGTCTTTGATAGCATTATACATATAGTATTTATTACCTTCACAATATGTTGAAATTTGTATACGATATACGGCATTATTTTGAGAAACATGGATTTTATGTTTCTTCTAGACTCGCAGACCGTTTAGGAATGCGCGCAAAAAATGTGAGACTATTTTTTATATATGTTTCATTTGCAACTTTAGGAGTAGGTTTTGCATTATACCTTACAGTAGCGTTTTGGCTTAAGTTAAAAGATCTTATATATACAAAGCGCACTTCTGTTTTTGACCTATGAATTTGTTTTCCTTTTTTAAGAATAAAATTTATCTAGCCATAGTACTTCTAGTAACTACGTTACTTTTAGGGGTTGTTGGCTATCGTTTTATAGCAGACTATAATTGGGTAGATGCTGTATATATGACAGTGATTACAATTACGACTGTAGGTTTTGGCGAAGTGATTCCGCTCACGCCCGAAGCAAAAATCTTTACAGTGATACTTATTCTATTAAGTGTGGTGATTGTGGGTTATGCTTTGACGGTTATCTCAGAGTATATAATAAGTAAGAGTTCTTATAAAGATTTAATACATAAAAAGGTGCAGCAAGAAATCGATAAAATGACAGATCACATTATTGTTTGTGGTTATGGCCGTAATGGGCAAGAAGCCGTGCAAAAACTCATGGCTTATAATAAGCAGTTTGTGGTTATAGAGATGGATCTAGATGTTATAGAGCGTTATGAGATGGATAAGAATATTCATTTTGTTTATGGTAATGCAAATGAAGATGAAATTCTAGAAAAAGCTGGGATCTCAAGAGCTTCTGCGCTTTTATGTGCTTTACCTGAGGATGCAGATAACCTTTTTATTGTACTCAGTGCTCGCCAGCTCAACAGTAAACTCAAGATTATAAGTCGTGCAACTGCCGAGGCGTCACAGAAGAAACTCAAACTTGCGGGTGCAGATAATGTAATCATGCCTGATAAAATAGGTGGTGATCATATGGCATCACTTGTAGTTGTACCTGATCTTATCGAATTTTTAGATAATTTATCAGTCGTAGGTGAGGAAGATAGCATCAATGTAGAAGAAATAAGCTTTGACCAAATCTGTGCAGATGGAAAAGAGGCTAGTATTAAAGAAATTGATTTACGCTATAAAACTGGTTGTACCATCATAGGATATAGATCCCCGTCAGGGAAGTATATTGTTAATCCAGAAGCAGATATGCGACTTGAGAAGGAGTCAAAATTAATAGTGATAGGGCGTCCTGAGCAAATCAAAAGATTGCATGAGACTTTTGGTATTTAAATATTGTTAAGGATTTTAAGATAGTTTCCTTTGAATAAGGGGCATTTTTTTGGATATTGCTAGCTGAATTTACAATAACTTAATATATCTATACTAATGAAGAAATACCTTTTATTCATTCTTTCTGTTTTTATTCCCCTTCTTTCTTTTGCGCAAGAAACTCAAGAAATAGGAATTGACCAGAAAATTGACCAAGCATTTCAACCAATTTCAGATTTCTTTTCGGCGATTGTATTTTTTGAAGTTGCAGGAACACCTTTTGTTCTTATTTTATTAGTGGCGAGTGCCGCTTTTTTTACGATTTATTTTGGATTCCCAAACATCCGTTTCTTCTGGAGAGCAATCCAGACAGTACGTGGTAAATATGAAGATATTGAAAAGCATGGAGCTGCAGAGCTTTATGGTGAAGATGGTATTGCTCAAGGGCAAGACTTATCAAAAGTTGATATAGAGGAGCATATAGAAAATCTAGAGGTAGATGATAATCTAGCAATAGATGGAGATATCGTAGACACTATTAGAGATGAAAGCTCTGCTGGTGAAGTTTCTCACTTCCAAGCACTAGCTACTGCAGTATCTGGTACAGTAGGTAATGGTAACATTGCCGGTGTTGCACTTGCTATCGCATTAGGTGGTCCGGGAGCTACTTTCTGGATGATTGTTTGTGGTCTTCTTGGAATGTCTACAAAATTCGTAGAATGTACGCTAGGTGTTCAATTTAGAGATGTAGGTGAAGATGGGACAGTATACGGAGGGCCTATGTACTACCTAACTAAAGGTTTAAAAGCAAGAGGATTTGCTACTATAGGAAAGATTGCAGCTGTAATATTTGCTATTTTCTGTATAGGTGGTTCTTTTGGAGGTGGTAACGCAGCTCAATCTAACCAAGCAACTATTGTTCTTAAAGAAATGTTCAATATGACAAGTGCTGCCTCAGGATTTATTGTTGGTATTGTACTAGCCGTGATTGTAGGTATTATCATCATAGGTGGTATAAAGCGTATTGCTCAGGTTACAGAAAAAGTAGTTCCTTTTATGGCAATTATGTATGTGGTTGCATGTCTATATATTATACTAAGTAACTTTAGCCTTATTGATGATGCTATCGGACTTATTGTAAAAGAAGCATTTAATCCTACGGCTATTGGTGTAGGAGGATTCATAGGGGTGTTACTTGTAGGTTTTAAAAGAGCGGCTTTTTCTAATGAAGCTGGAGCGGGATCTGCATCTATTGCACACTCTGCAGTACGTACTAAGTACTCAGCAAGTGAAGGTCTAGTAGCGTTACTAGAGCCATTTATTGATACAGTACTTATCTGTACGATGACGGCACTTGTAATTATTATTTTCAACTTTAGCGGAGCATTCCAATACGGTGGTGATGGATTAGGAGCTGTAATGATAGATGGAGAATCTTTTGAAGGGGCTGGTATTACTGCCAAGGCTTTTGCGGAATATATTCCTTATTCTGACGTATTCTTGACAATCGCAGTAGTTCTATTTGCGGTGTCAACTATGATATCATGGTCTTATTACGGACTACAATCTTGGAAATTCCTTTTTGGACGTGGTAAGGTTGCGGATCTAGTTTACAAATTGTTATTCTTAACGTTTGTAGTTGTGGGAGCATCTGCAAGTATGAACTCCATATGGGCTTTCTCTGATGCAATGATTTTTGCAATGGTTTTCCCTAACATGGTAGGACTATTCTTCCTATTCCCTGTTGTTAAAAAGCAATTAACTAGATACCTTAACGCTATAAAGCTTAAGGAGCAGGCTATAGAGTAATAGTAAATAGTATGAAAACTTTAAAATCCCATTTCATTTACGATAGGCGTAAAAGAAATGGGATTTTCTTTTTTATAGCAATAATCATTGCTTGTACTGCTACGGTAATTTTTTATCCATCAGAAGCAGATGTACAAATATCTCAAGAAGAAGATCTAGAGGTTTTGGCATTTCAGAAGGAAATAGACTCCCTTAAGCTGGTAGAGATTGAAAAACGTAAGCCTAAAATTTTTCCTTTCAATCCTACATTACTGACGGACTTCAACGGTTATAAACTTGGTATGACCACAGAGGAGATAGATAGAGTGTTACGCTTTCGCGAAAGCGGAAAATGGTTTGACTCCGCCATTCAGTTTCAAAAAGTATCTGGTGTTTCAGATTCTTTGCTAGGTGTTCTAGAGCCCTACTTTAAATGGCCGAAATGGATTGAAGAGCAAAAACATACCCCAAAAAAGAAGTTTAACTCTAAAAGAAAATGGAAAACTGCCGAAGAAAAAGGTGATCTTAATAGTGTAACTTTTGAAAAATTACTTGCTATTAAAGGAGTGGATGACAATGCAGCGAGCAAAGTACTTAGGCATCTCGGCAAAACCGGTGGTTATCAGGTGGATTTTCAGATTTACAGTGTTTTTGGTGTTGACAAAAGTATAAAGCGCGCAATCCTTGATGAATACACGGTAAAAGAAAAACCTGCTATTGTGCCAGTAAATGTTAATACTGCGACCGCATCAGACTTATCTACGGTTCCTCTGCTTAATTTTGACTTAGCCAAAGAGATAGTAGATTATCGAATTCTCAGAGAAGGTGTCAAATCAATAGAAGAATTGAAAAATTTGGATGGTATGACAGACTTTAAATATGATATAATAAGTTTATATTTACATATTGATTGAAATTGCTATAAATAAACATCACATTCTTAGTAATTATTCTTTTTTTAGAGAATTACTCATTAGGATGAAATTTCCAACAATGTGGAGCTGAAAAAGTTTTACGGTTGGATTGAAAAAGAACTTTAAATATGACAGACATGTATTTTACGGAAGAGCATAACCTCTTTCGCGCAAGCTTGAGAGATTTCCTTAAGAAAGAAGTAGTGCCACACATTGATAAGTGGGAAAAAACAGGACAGATAGAACGTTTTATCTGGAAGAAGTTTGGAGATATGGGATTCTTTGGGATTAGTTATCCTGAGGCATATGGAGGAATGAACTTAGATTTTTTCTATACTGTAATTTTATTAGAAGAATTACAGCGCATTAATAGTGGAGGATTTGCAGCGGCAATATGGGCACACGCTTACCTTGCAATGACACACCTTAATGTAGAGGGAGATGAAAGAATAAAGTCTGAATATCTTACAGCCAGTATTGCTGGAGATAAAATAGGATGTTTATGTATTACAGAACCTTTTGGGGGAAGTGATGTGGCTGGAATGAGAACCACTGCTGTAAAGGATGGGGATCACTACGTGATTAATGGGTCTAAAACCTTTATCACAAACGGTGTATATTCAGATTATTTAATTGTTGCGGCAAAAACCGCTCCTGAGCTAGGAGGAAAGGGCATGAGTATCTTTCTTTTAGATAGAGATATGCCTGGTATAAGTGCTACAAAACTTGATAAGCTAGGGTGGAGAGCATCAGATACTGGAGAGATCGCATTTGATAATGTGAAGGTGCCAGCAGCAAACCTTATGGGTGAAGAAAATGCAGGTTTTGGTTACATTATGCAGCATTTTGCATCAGAGCGTCTTATTATGGGTATTAATGCTCACGCGAGAGCAGAGTATGCTATCGAGTATGCCTTAGATTACATGAAAGAGAGAATGGCCTTTGGAGTTACTATTGATAAGTTTCAAGCATTGCGTCATAAACTTGCAGAGCGTCAGGCAGAGGTGGAGATGTCAAAAGCTTTTAATTATACTGTAGCATACCGTCTTAATAAAGGTGAATATGTGGTGAAAGAGGCAACCATGTCAAAACTTACTGCGACAAAAATTGCAGACGAAGTAATTTATGACTGTTTACAAATGCTAGGAGGTTATGGTTATATGGAAGAATATCCGCTTGCTCGTATGTTACGTGATAGTAGACTAGGGCCTATAGGTGGAGGTACTTCAGAGATATTACGCGAAATCATTGCAAAAATGGTTATCGATAAGAAGACTTATAAGCCTAAGTCTGAAGAAATTTCAAAAAATTAAAGGATAGGGTTGTAGGGTTACTTTTAAAGCGTATATTTGCAGCCTGAAAACCGAATAAGAATTTAAAGAAAGGAGGTCCCACTATGTTAATTATACCAGTAAAAGACGGAGAAAATATAGATAGAGCGCTTAAACGTTTTAAGCGTAAATTTGATCGCACAAAGACTATGCGTAATCTTAGAGAGCGCAAGCAGTTTACAAAGCCTTCTGTAGTAAGAAGACGTGAGATTCAAAAAGCATCGTACATCCAAGGGATGAGAGATGCAGAGAATATCTAGCATTTATTAATCCGTTGTCATGCTAAGCATGATCTGGATTAACAGGGAGATTAAACCTCTCTCAATCATATAAAACCGTTGTGTTGTAAAGTTTATCTTTACAGTGCAACGGTTTTTTATTTTATGTATATTTTATAAAAGAAATTTGCATTAAAATTTTATAAGCCACCACTTATGTCATTGATATCCTTTCTAGAATATCTCAGCCTTGAGAAAAATTATAGTCAGCATACTGTTGTAGCATATGAGAAAGATGTTGTTGAGTTTTTGGCTTTCGCCAAAATAACTTTTGATCAAAGTAATTTAGCAGACATTCATTATGTGCAAATCCGATCTTGGATTGTGACTCTTGTGGATAATGGAGTTTCCAATAGAACGGTCAATAGAAAAATATCCTCCTTAAAGGCATATTATAAGTTTTTACTTAAAATAGGTGACATTGAAGCTTCACCGCTGGCTAAACATAAGTCTCTAAAAACACCCAAAAGGTTGCAAATTCCATTCTCTGAGCTAGAGGTGGGTACTGTTTTTGAACGACTAAAAGAAGCTGATAATTTTGTTACGCTACGGGACTTGTTGATTATTGAGCTGTTGTATGCGACGGGAATGAGACGTGCAGAGCTTGTTGGATTGACGATGGGTAGTGTTGATGTAACTCAAAAAACCATAAAAGTTATAGGTAAGCGTAATAAGGAGCGCGTTGTTCCATTACTTTCTAGTGTTGTTGATACCTATAATAGGTACACTGCTGTTAGATCTTCTGTAGTTAATGATGGAGTAGATGCTCTTTTGGTTACTAATAAAGGTGCTAAAATCTATAGCACCCTTGTGTACAGGATAATTAATCGTTATTTTAGTGAGACGTCAGATAAGTTAAAGACGAGTCCTCATATATTAAGGCACTCTTTTGCGACACATTTGCTTAATCAGGGTGCAGACTTGAATATTGTAAAAGAGTTGTTGGGTCACGCGAGTCTTGCGTCTACGCAAGTATATACTCACAATAGCGTCCAAGCGCTCAAAGATGTTTACTCTAAAGCACACCCACGTAATAAAAAATGATTTCTGGCGTATTAGAAGCAAACACTATTTATTAGGTGTTTGAATTATAAACCAAAAATATATAATCTTATGAAAGTAACTGTAGAAGCTCCAAAATTTGATGCAGATGTAAAACTCATTGAATTTATTGAAAAAAAAGTGGGAAAGCTTGAGCATTTTTATGATAAGATAATTCACGCAGATGTGTTCTTAAAATTAGAGCCTAATGTGAAGCCGGATAATAAAATTGTTGAGCTATTGATCAGTGTTCCAGGGGATGAGTTTATTGTAAAGAAAATGGCCAAATCTTTTGAAGAAGCCACAGATACATGTGTGCAGTCTATGGAAAGGATGCTTTTGAAAAGGAAAGAGAAAATTAGATCTTAATTTTTTTAATTTTTTTTTGAAAAAAAATTGGATAAGTATAAAAATTAGTTATCTTCGCAGTCCGTTAGAAATAGCGGACTTTTTTATGTCTCTTTAGAGAGTCGTATGTAAGTAAAAAGCCGATGTAGCTCAGCTGGCTAGAGCAGCTGATTTGTAATCAGCAGGTCGTGGGTTCGAGTCCCTCCATCGGCTCTTTTTTAACCAAAATAAAAAGGTTAAAAAGTTCTTTAAAATATTGTTTTATTATTCAAAATTAATACGTAGTTTTGCGCACTGAATTTTGATAATACAATGGGGAGATACTCAAGCGGCCAACGAGGACTGACTGTAACTCAGTTGTTTTTAACTTCGCAGGTTCGAATCCTGCTCTCCCCACACCTTTAATCTCACTTTGTATTTATATATAAGGTGAGTTTATAAACGCGGGAGTAGCTCAGTTGGTAGAGCGTCAGCCTTCCAAGCTGAATGTCGCCAGTTCGAACCTGGTCTCCCGCTCTAAATACCTTTGAGGTGTTGAGCTTTCGCGAAAGCGTAAAATTTACTAGCCGACGTAGCTCAGGGGTAGAGCGTTTCCTTGGTAAGGAAGAGGCCACGGGTTCAATTCCCGTCGTTGGCTCAAAAAAAGAAATAATAACAATGAGTGCTGGTCGCACTCACTTTTCGTGTTTAAATGAGAAGGTATTCGATCAATAGTAAACTAGTACACTAATAATAACTAAGATTAAATAATTACATTATGGCAAAGGAAACATACGATCGTTCGAAACCCCATTTAAATGTTGGAACTATCGGACACGTAGATCACGGTAAAACAACTTTAACAGCTGCGATTACAAAAGTATTGGCAGATGCGGGTTTTTCAGAAGCTTCTGCTTTTGATCAAATTGATAATGCTCCTGAGGAAAAAGAAAGAGGTATAACAATAAACTCTTCACACGTTGAGTATGCTACGGAAAACCGTCACTATGCACACGTTGATTGTCCAGGTCACGCCGATTATGTAAAGAATATGGTAACTGGTGCTGCTCAAATGGACGGTGCTATACTTGTTGTTGCTGCAACAGATGGGCCAATGCCACAAACACGTGAGCACATCCTTCTTGGTCGTCAGGTAGGTATTCCTCGTATCGTTGTATTCATGAACAAAGTGGATATGGTTGATGATGAAGAATTACTTGAGCTTGTAGAGATGGAGATCAGAGATCTTCTTTCTTTTTACGAGTATGACGGAGATAATGGTCCTGTAATTGCTGGTTCTGCTCTTGGAGCATTGAACGGTGAGCAAAAGTGGGTTGATACAGTATTAGAGCTTATGGCTGCTGTTGATGCTTGGATTGAAGAGCCATTACGTGAGACTGAAAAAGACTTCCTAATGCCTATAGAGGATGTATTCTCTATTACTGGTCGTGGAACTGTTGCTACAGGTCGTATCGAAACTGGTATTGCAAACACTGGAGATCCTGTTGAGATCATTGGTATGGGTGCAGAAAAACTTACATCTACTATTACTGGTATTGAGATGTTCCGTCAGATCCTTGATAGAGGTGAGGCTGGAGATAACGCTGGTATCCTTTTAAGAGGTATTGAGAAATCAATGATTTCAAGAGGTATGGTAATTGTTAAGCCAGGGTCAGTAACACCACACGCTAAGTTTAAGGCTGAGGTTTATATCCTTAAGAAAGAAGAAGGTGGACGTCACACTCCATTCCACAATAACTACCGTCCACAGTTTTACGTACGTACAACTGATGTAACTGGTAACATCGCTCTTCCTGATGGAGTTGAGATGGTAATGCCTGGAGATAACTTAACAATTACTGTTGAGCTTATCCAGCCTATCGCTTTAAGTATCGGACTACGTTTTGCAGTACGTGAAGGTGGTAGAACTGTAGGTGCTGGTCAGGTAACTGAAATATTAGATTAATTTCTAGTCTATAGATAAAAAGGAAAGGTGTCTTGTTTTGCAAGACGCCTTGACTTTTGTTAAGAGGGGTTCTGTTTAGTTTTCGCGAGAGCGTTGCTTTTGAAATCCTAAGTTTTTGAATAATAACGATAATTTCGCTTTTGAAATTTGAGATTCAAAACTTAAAGTATACGGGATTAGCTCAGTTGGTAGAGCACTGGTCTCCAAAACCAGGTGTCGTGAGTTCGAGTCTCTCATCCCGTGCAACTTAAATTAGCTTTAGGATTTATTTTTAGAGCTAATTTATATTTTGAAAACATTAAAACACTGATGCGCTTGCTTAGTGTTTGTTTAGAAAGAAATAACTATTATGGCTGGATTAATTAATTACGTTCAAGAATCATATAATGAGCTTAGAAACCACGTAACGTGGACGCCGCTTCCAGAAGCGCAACGTCTTATGGTTGTGGTTGCTGTGTTTTCAATAATTTTTTCATTGGCTATTTGGGGTGTTGATACCGTTTTTAGTAATGTGATTAAGTTGTATTTTGATAAAGTAGTTGGAACAAATTAATTCAGACAAGATGGCTAAGACAAGCAGCACAAAGCAGTGGTATGTGGTAAGGGCCGTTAGTGGTCAAGAGAATAAGGTTAAAGCGTATATCGAGCAAGAAATTTCTCGTTTAAATCTTGAGGATAGTATAGAGGAGGTGTTAGTGCCTACTGAAAAAGTTATCCAAATCCGTAATGGAAAAAAGGTTAATAAAGAGCGTGTTTATTTTCCTGGGTATATAATGGTAAAAGCTAACCTTGGTGGGGAGATTCCTCACATCATTAAGTCAATTAATGGTGTAATTGGTTTTCTTGGTGAGGTTAAAGGTGGTGATCCTGTTCCTTTGCGTAAGTCGGAGGTTAATCGCATGTTAGGTAAGGTAGATGAGCTTGCTGTGAAGCAGGATAGTATATCTATACCATTTACTATAGGTGAGACAATCAAGGTGATTGATGGTCCATTTAATGGGTTTAATGGTACTGTAGAGAAGGTTAACGAAGAAAAGCGTAAGCTTGAGGTGATGGTGAAGATTTTTGGAAGGAAGACTCCGTTAGAGCTTAGCTATATGCAAGTGGAAAAAGTATAAGAAATTAATTGTTACATTAATATATTTTAGATTTTGTTCTATGCTTCCACATTATGAGCAAATCTGTTTAAATTTTTAGAAATGGCAAAAGAAGTAAGTAAGGTTGTTAAGTTACAAGTACGTGGAGGGGCTGCAAATCCTTCTCCACCAGTAGGACCTGCTTTAGGTGCAGCCGGTGTAAATATCATGGAGTTCTGTAAGCAGTTTAATGCTAGGACTCAAGATAAAGCTGGTAAGGTACTTCCTGTTGCAATTACTGTTTATAAGGATAAGTCTTTTGATTTTGTAATCAAGACTCCTCCAGCAGCAGTTCAATTATTGGAAGCAGCTAAAGTTAAAAGTGGTTCTGGTGAGCCTAACCGTAAGAAGGTTGCAAAAGTTACTTGGGATCAAGTACGTGCAATTGCAGAGGACAAGATGCCTGACTTAAATGCATTTACAGTTGATAGTGCAATGAAGATGGTGGCTGGTACAGCTCGTTCAATGGGAATAACGGTTAAAGGTGGAGATGCTCCAGCTTAATAGCTTAAAACAAAATTAAAATGGCAAAATTAACAAAAAAGCAAAAAGAAAATCAGACGAAGATTGAAGCGGGTCAAACCTACAGTCTTGCTGATGCTTCTGCTTTAATTAAAGAAGTAAGTAACGTAAACTTTGATCCTTCTGTAGATATTGCTGTACGTCTTAATGTTGATCCTCGTAAAGCAAACCAAATGGTTCGTGGAGTGGTGACATTACCTCACGGTACTGGTAAGGATGTAAAGGTGCTTGCACTTGTTACTCCAGACAAGGCTGCAGAGGCTCAAGAGGCTGGTGCAGATTACGTTGGACTTGATGAGTACCTTGAGAAAATTAAAAGTGGTTGGACAGATGTAGACGTTATAATCACAATGCCTAGTGTAATGGGTAAATTAGGACCTTTAGGACGTGTCTTAGGACCACGTGGTTTAATGCCTAACCCTAAGACTGGTACAGTGACTATGGATATTGCAAAGGCAGTATCTGATGTGAAGGCTGGTAAAATTGACTTTAAAGTTGATAAAACTGGTATCATCCACGCTTCTGTAGGTAAGGCATCTTTTGATGCTGATAAGATTGCAGGAAACGCAAGAGAATTAATAACAACATTAGTAAAGCTTAAACCTACTACGGCAAAAGGTGTTTACATAAAGAGTATTTTTATGTCTAGTACAATGAGTCCATCTGTAGAGGTAGATGCTAAGCGATTCGCTACTGACTAGTTCAAATTTTAAATTATGACAAGAGAAGAAAAATCAATAGTAATTAAAGATTTAACTGCGCAGTTAGGGGATAATGTAAATATTTATCTTGCAGATATATCTGGTTTAGATGCAGGTACGACTTCTAATTTACGTCGTGCATGTTTTAAAGCTGGAGTAAGTCTTGCAGTAGTTAAGAATACATTGCTTGCAAAAGCAATGGAAGCATCAGACAAGGATTTTGCAGAACTTCCTAATGTATTAAAGGGGAACACTGCAATCATGTTTGCTGAGACGGGTAATGCACCTGCTAAGGTAATTAAAGAATTTCGTAAGAAATCTGAAAAGCCTGTTTTAAAAGGAGCATTTATTGAAGAAGCTATCTATGTTGGTGATGATCAACTAGAGAGTCTGGTAAATATCAAATCTAGAGAAGAACTTATTGGAGACATCGTTGGATTGCTTCAGTCGCCTGCTAAGAACGTTGTTAGCGCTCTTAAGTCAAGTGGAGGGAAACTTGCTGGTATTATCAAAACCCTTTCTGAAAAGGAAGGTTAAGCAGTACGCACTATTATTTATTATATAACAATTACAATTTTCAAAAACGATAGAAAATGGCAGATTTAAAAGATTTCGCAGAACAATTAGTTAACCTTACAGTAAAAGAAGTAAACGAGTTAGCTACTATTTTAAAAGATGAATACGGTATCGAGCCTGCTGCTGCTGCAGTAGTAGCTGGACCAGCTGGAGCTGGAGCTGAAGCTGCTGAGGAAAAGTCAGAATTTGACGTAATCCTTAAAGCTGCTGGTGGTTCTAAACTTGCTGTAGTTAAACTTGTAAAAGAATTAACTGGAGCTGGACTTAAAGACGCAAAAGAGCTTGTAGATAATGCACCATCTCCTATTAAGGAAGGTGTTTCTAAAGACGAAGCTGAAGCACTTAAAGCTCAATTAGAAGAAGCTGGAGCAGAGGTTGAGCTTAAGTAAGCTTACCATAATAACAGGATAAAGGTTTAGGTTAATTGTACTCTGAAAAGAGTATGATTATACCTAAACCATTTGTCGTATAAAGTGGTTACCTTTTTTTGTGACTCGATATTTACTTGGTTTTAATCGTACAAAATAAATCATATTTAAACTTGCTAAGGGGCAAGTTTAGTTCTAATCAAATTCCGTTCGTTGATGATGCAAGATGCAAAACAAGGAGAAAGAATCAGTTTCTCATCGGTAAAGAATAGACCTGATTATCCAGACTTTTTGGATATTCAAGTAAAGTCTTTCCAAGATTTTTTCCAGCTGGAAACAAAGTCTGATGAGAGAGGTGATGAGGGTCTTTATAATACTTTTCTCGAGAACTTCCCAATTACAGATACTCGTAACAACTTTGTACTCGAGTTTTTAGATTATTTCGTTGACCCACCAAGATACTCTATACAAGAGTGTATTGAGCGAGGTCTTACATATAGTGTGCCTTTAAAAGCACGTCTGAAATTATACTGTACTGACGAAGAGCACGAGGATTTTGAAACTATTGTACAAGATGTATATCTAGGTACAATTCCATACATGACTCCTAGCGGAACATTTGTGATCAATGGCGCAGAGCGTGTTGTTGTTTCTCAACTACACCGTTCACCTGGAGTTTTCTTTGGACAATCGTTCCACGCAAATGGAACAAAATTATATTCTGCCCGAGTAATTCCTTTTAAAGGATCTTGGATAGAATTTGCGACAGATATTAATAGCGTTATGTACGCATATATCGATCGTAAAAAGAAATTACCTGTTACTACACTTTTCCGTGCAATCGGTTTTGAAAGAGATAAAGACATTCTTGAAATCTTTGACCTTGCAGAAGAAGTAAAAGTTTCTAAAACAGGATTAAAAAAATATTTAGGTCGTAAGCTTGCTGCACGTGTTCTTAATACGTGGCATGAAGACTTCGTAGATGAAGATACTGGTGAAGTTGTTTCTATCGAGCGTAACGAGATTGTGCTTGATCGTGATACTGTATTAGAAAAAGAGCATGTAGAAGAAATTCTTGAAGCTGGAGCTAAGACTGTATTACTTCACAAAGAAGATAATCAGCAGGCAGATTATGCGATTATTCATAATACATTACAAAAAGATCCAACAAACTCTGAAAAAGAGGCTGTTGAACACATTTATAGACAACTACGTAATGCTGAACCGCCAGATGAGGAAACAGCACGTGGTATTATTGATAAATTATTCTTCTCAGATCAACGTTACAACTTAGGTGAGGTAGGTCGCTATAGAATGAACAAGAAATTAGGTCTTGATATTGAGATGGATAAGCAGGTGCTTACTAAGCTTGATATTATTACTATTATTAAGTATTTAATTGAGTTAATTAATGCAAAAGCAGAGATTGACGATATTGATCACTTATCAAACCGTCGTGTACGTACAGTTGGTGAGCAATTATCTGCACAGTTTGGTGTAGGTCTTGCACGTATGGCTCGTACTATTCGTGAGCGTATGAACGTTCGTGATAATGAAGTTTTTACTCCTATTGACTTGATTAATGCTAAGACGTTGTCTTCTGTTATTAATTCATTCTTTGGAACAAACCAGTTATCACAATTTATGGATCAAACCAATCCTCTTGCAGAGATAACGCACAAGCGTCGTCTTTCTGCTCTTGGACCTGGAGGTCTATCTCGTGAGCGTGCTGGATTTGAGGTACGTGATGTTCACTATACTCACTACGGAAGACTATGTCCTATTGAAACACCAGAGGGGCCAAACATTGGTCTTATATCATCTCTTGCAGTTTATGCAAAGGTGAATAATATGGGATTCATTGAGACTCCATATAGGAAGGTAGAAAACGGTAAAATCGATTTAAAATCTGAACCACTTTATTTAAGTGCAGAGGAGGAAGAAGGGATGTTAATTGCACAAGCAAACAACCCGATGGATGACAGCGGATCAATTACTGAAGAAAAAGTAATTGCTCGAATGGAAGGTGATTTTCCTGTAGTAGACCCAGATACGGTACACTATGCAGATGTCTCTCCTAACCAGATTGCATCTATATCTGCATCTCTTATTCCATTCTTGGAACATGATGATGCAAACCGTGCACTGATGGGATCAAACATGATGCGCCAGGCAGTACCACTTATTATGGCAGATGCGCCTATAGTGGGAACAGGTCTGGAACGTCAAGTAGCTACAGATTCTAGAGTACTTATTAACGCAGAAGGAGCGGGTACTGTTGAGTATGTAGATGCAAACATGATTACTATCAAATATGATCGTACGGAAGATGAGCGTCTAGTTAGTTTTGACGAAGATTCTAAATCATATAACCTTATAAAGTTCCGTAAAACTAACCAAGGAACAAATATCAACTTGAAGCCTATTGTAAAAGTAGGTGATAGAGTAGAAAAAGGCCAAGTACTATGTCAAGGGTATGCTACCGAGAAAGGGGAGCTTGCACTAGGACGTAACATGAAGGTTGCCTTCATGCCTTGGAAAGGATATAACTTTGAGGATGCAATTGTAATATCTGAAAAGGTAGTACGTGATGATATCTTTACTTCTATTCACATTGATGAGTATTCTCTTGATGTGCGTGATACTAAGTTAGGTAATGAAGAGCTTACTAATGATATCCCTAACGTTTCTGAGGAAGCTACTAAGGATCTTGATGAGCACGGAATGATCCGCATAGGAGCAGAGGTAAAACCTGGAGATATATTAATAGGTAAGATTACTCCAAAAGGAGAGTCTGATCCTACTCCAGAAGAAAAACTTTTACGTGCCATTTTTGGAGACAAAGCAGGTGATGTAAAAGATGCTTCACTTAAAGCTTCTCCATCTTTACACGGTGTGGTTATCAATAAGAAATTGTTTGCAAGAGCAATAAAAGATAAGCGTAAGCGTGCAAAAGATAAGGAGGACATCGCTGTTCTTGAAAATCAATATGATGATAAGTTTGATGATTTACAGGCGGTAGTAATTGAAAAATTATTTAAGCTAGTAAATGGTAAAACTGCTCAAGGTGTTATGAATGACTTAGGTGAAGAAGTTCTTCCTAAAGGAAAGAAATTCACACTTAAGATGCTTAACTCTGTAGAAGATTACACGCACCTTACACAAGGAACGTGGACTACAGATGATAAGACTAATGCACTTATAGCAGACTTATTACACAACTATAAGATTAAAGAAAACGATTTACAAGGAAACTTACGTCGTGAGAAATTTACAATCTCAGTAGGAGATGAGTTACCAGCTGGTATCATCAAACTTGCTAAGGTTTATATTGCTAAAAAACGTAAGCTTAAAGTAGGAGATAAAATGGCAGGACGTCACGGTAACAAAGGTATTGTTGCACGTATCGTTCGTCAAGAAGATATGCCTTTCCTTGAGGATGGAACTCCAGTAGATATCGTTCTTAACCCACTTGGTGTACCATCTCGTATGAACATTGGGCAGATTTATGAAACGGTACTAGGATGGGCTGGTCAAAAATTAGGAAGAACCTATGCGACGCCTATTTTTGATGGAGCTACATTAGATCAAATTAATGCACTTACTGATGAGGCAGGTATTCCACGTTTTGGACATACATACTTATATGATGGAGGTACAGGAGATCGTTTTGATCAACCAGCAACAGTAGGAGTTATCTACATGCTAAAACTAGGGCACATGGTAGATGATAAGATGCACGCGCGTTCTATCGGACCATACTCTCTTATTACGCAGCAACCTCTTGGAGGTAAGGCGCAGTTTGGAGGTCAGCGTTTTGGTGAGATGGAAGTTTGGGCTCTTGAGGCATATGGAGCTTCGGCAACATTGCGTGAGATCTTAACTGTAAAATCTGATGACGTGATTGGTCGTGCTAAGACGTATGAAAGTATTGTAAAAGGAGAACCTATGCCTGAGCCAGGTCTTCCAGAATCTTTCAACGTATTGATGCATGAACTTAAAGGACTGGGACTAGACATTCGTCTAGAAGAAAAGTAAATGGTTTTTGGAAAGCGGATTCTTTTAAGGGTTCGCTTTCGCGAAAGCGTAACAACAACCATTCACAACAATAATTAATTCGACATATACAGAATTATGGCAAGAAATAATGACAATGTACAACAGCCGAAGTTTAATGCTATCTCGATTGGTCTTGCGTCTCCAGAATCTATTCTAGGAGCATCAAGAGGAGAAGTTTTAAAGCCGGAAACAATAAACTACCGTACGCACAAGCCAGAGCGTGACGGGCTGTTCTGTGAGCGTATTTTTGGTCCTGTAAAGGACTATGAGTGTGCTTGTGGTAAATATAAAAGAATACGCTACAAGGGAATCGTATGTGATCGTTGTGGTGTTGAAGTAACAGAAAAGAAAGTACGTCGTGATCGCGTGGGGCACATTAATCTTGTGGTTCCAGTTGCACACATATGGTACTTTAGATCGTTACCTAACAAAATAGGTTACTTACTTGGTCTGCCTTCTAAGAAATTAGATATGATCATTTACTATGAGCGTTATGTGGTTATACAACCAGGTATTGCAAAGAGTGAAGAAGGTGAGGAGCTTAACAAGATGGATTTCTTAACTGAAGAGGAGTACTTAAACATACTTGACAGTTTACCACAAGAAAACCTATACCTTGATGACGAGGATCCAAACAAGTTTATCGCCAAAATGGGTGCTGAGTGTTTGATCGATCTTCTTAAAAGGATAGATCTTGATGAACTATCTTACGAGTTACGTCATAAAGCTAATAACGAAACGTCTAAACAACGTAAAACGGAAGCGCTTAAACGTCTTCAAGTTGTAGAAGCTCTTCGTGATTCAAATAAGAACCGTGAGAATCATCCAGAGTGGATGATTATGAAAGTTGTTCCAGTAATTCCACCAGAATTACGCCCACTAGTGCCACTAGATGGAGGACGCTTTGCAACATCGGATTTAAATGACCTTTATCGTCGTGTAATTATACGTAACAACCGTCTTAAGAGATTGATGGAAATCAAAGCTCCAGAGGTTATCTTACGTAATGAAAAGCGTATGCTACAGGAGTCTGTAGATTCACTTTTTGATAACACGCGTAAGTCATCTGCAGTAAAAACAGATTCTAACAGACCATTAAAGTCTCTATCTGATTCTTTAAAAGGTAAGCAAGGGCGTTTCCGTCAGAACTTACTTGGTAAGCGTGTGGATTATTCAGCACGTTCTGTAATTGTTGTTGGACCTGAGCTTAAATTGTTTGAGTGTGGTATTCCTAAAGGAATGGCTGCAGAGCTTTATAAGCCATTTGTAATCCGTAAGCTTATTGAGCGTGGGATTGTAAAGACAGTAAAATCTGCAAAGAAAATAATAGATAAGAAAGAGCCAGTGGTTTGGGATATTTTAGAGAATGTTCTTAAAGGACATCCTATCCTCCTTAACCGTGCTCCTACGCTTCACCGTTTAGGTATACAGGCATTTCAGCCTAAGCTTATTGAAGGTAAAGCAATACAGTTACACCCATTAGTATGTACAGCATTTAACGCCGATTTTGATGGTGACCAGATGGCAGTACACTTACCACTTGGGCCAGAGGCGATACTTGAGGCGCAGTTATTAATGCTTGCTTCTCACAATATCTTAAACCCTGCAAATGGTGCTCCAGTAGCAGTACCTTCTCAGGATATGGTATTAGGTCTTTACTATATGACAAAGGCCAGAAAGTCAACTCCAGAGTTTCATGTAAAAGGAGAAGGAATCACTTTCTACTCTGCAGAAGAGGTGAATATTGCCTACAATGAAAAGCGTGTAGACATTAATGCTATCATTAAAATACGTGCTAAGGATTTTAATGAAAATAAAGAGCTTGTTTATAAAGTAATCGAGACTACTGTAGGTCGTGTATTATTTAACGAAGCAGTGCCAGAAGAAGCTGGATATATTAACGAAGTATTGACTAAAAAGTCGCTTCGTGATATCATTGGTGGTATTCTTAAAGTAACAAGTGTACCTGTAACTGCAGACTTCCTTGACCGTATTAAAACTATGGGATATGGATTTGCATTCCGTGGAGGATTATCATTCTCACTTGGTGATATTATTATCCCAGATGAGAAGCATGGTATGATAGACGAAGCAAATGAGCAGGTAGAGGGTATTACAGGATCTTATAATATGGGTCTTATTACTAATACAGAGCGTTATAACCAAGTTATTGATGTTTGGACATCAACAAACGCCACTCTTACAGAGCTTTCTATGAAGCGTATCCGTGAGGATCAACAAGGGTTTAACTCGGTGTATATGATGCTTGACTCAGGAGCACGTGGATCTAAGGAGCAGATACGTCAGCTTACTGGTATGCGTGGTCTTATGGCAAAACCTAAAAAATCTAACGATGGAGGTGGTGCTATTATTGAAAACCCTATTCTTTCTAACTTTAAGGAAGGTCTTTCAATTCTTGAATACTTTATCTCAACGCACGGTGCACGTAAAGGTCTTGCAGATACCGCCCTTAAAACGGCAGATGCAGGTTACTTAACACGTCGTCTAGTAGATGTATCACAAGATGTTATTATTAACAGTACAGATTGTGGTACGTTAAGAGGAGTAGAAGTAGCAGCTCTTAAGAAAAATGAAGAGGTTATTGAATCTCTAAGTGCGCGTATTATAGGTCGTACTTCTCTTAATGATGTTATCAACCCACTTACTAACGAAGTGATCGTTGAAGCAGGAGCAGAGATAGATGAGGATATAGCAGAACTTATAGGCGCTGCGCCAATAGAAACTGTAGAAGTACGTTCTGCGCTTACTTGTGAGGCTAAGAAAGGTATTTGTGTAAAATGTTATGGTCGTAACCTAGCAACCAATAAAACGGTGCAAATGGGTGAGGCTGTAGGAGTAGTAGCAGCACAGTCTATTGGAGAACCAGGTACACAACTTACACTTCGTACGTTCCACGTAGGAGGGGTAGCAGGAGGTGTGTCTGAGGATTCTAGTGTAACAGCTAAATTCCCTGGACTACTTGAGATCGAAGATCTTAAAACTGTAACTGGTCAAGATAGCGAAGGAAACGATGTTCAAATCGTAATCTCTCGTACTTCTGAGGCAAAAGTATCTGATCCTAAAACTGGTATTACCTTAAGTACAAATACAATTCCTTATGGTTCACAAATATTTGCCAGCTCTGGTGATAAAGTGAAAGAAGGAGATGTAATCTGTAAGTGGGATCCATTTAACGGTGTAGTTATTTCAGAATTTGCAGGAAAAATTAAGTTTGAGTCTATTGAGCAAGGTATCACTTACCGTGTTGAAACAGATGAGCAAACAGGTTTCCAAGAGAAAGTAATATCTGAATCTAGAGATAAGAAAAAAATACCAACATTAATCATTGAGGATAGCAAAGGAAACGCGCTACGTTCTTACAACTTACCAGTAGGAGCTCACCTTATGATTGATGATGGAGATAAGATTAAAGAAGGTAAGATTCTTGTAAAAATACCTCGTAGGTCTGCAAAGGCTGGCGATATTACAGGGGGTCTTCCACGTGTAACTGAATTGTTTGAAGCACGTAACCCATCTAACCCAGCAGTAGTATCTGAGATAGACGGTGTTGTTTCATTCGGAAAAATCAAACGTGGTAACCGTGAGATAATCGTAGAGTCTAAGCTTGGAGAAATCAAAAAGTACTTAGTGAAGTTATCTAATCAGATTCTTGTGCAAGAAAATGATTATGTACGCGCAGGTATGCCACTTTCTGATGGATCTGTGACACCTAATGATATTCTTAATATCAAAGGGCCGTCTGCAGTACAGCAGTACCTAGTTAACGAAGTACAAGAAGTATATCGTTTACAAGGGGTGAAGATTAATGATAAGCACTTTGAAGTTGTTGTGCGCCAGATGATGCGTAAAGTACGTATACAAGATCCAGGAGATACTATCTTCCTAGAGAATCAACTGGTACACAAAGCAGATTTCATTGAAGAAAATGATGCAATGTACGGTATGAAAGTCGTAGAAGATGCAGGAGAATCTGAGAGACTTAAACCAGGTCAATTAGTTTCACCTCGTGAACTTCGCGATGAGAATTCTTTACTTAGAAGAGAAGATAAGAATCAAGTTACAGCTCGTGATGTAAGTCCAGCTACAGCTTCTCCTATCCTTCAGGGTATTACAAGAGCATCGTTACAGACTAAGTCATTTATCTCTGCAGCATCATTCCAAGAGACAACTAAAGTATTAAACGAAGCTGCTGTAAGCGGTAAGATTGATTACTTAGAAGGTCTTAAGGAAAATGTAATTGTAGGTCACAAAATTCCAGCAGGAACGGGAATGCGTCGTTACGATAATATACTCGTGGGAAGCAAAGAAGATCTTGAGAATATGATGGCTGAAAAGCAAGAAGTAAATTACAACTAGTATATAATTTAAGTTCTTGATTCATTAAGAAAAAAGAATTTGAAAAATATCTAAAACCCGTTCAGCGATGCTGGGCGGGTTTTTTATTTGACAAAAGCGAATTTATTTCTTAGTTGGGCTTCAACCTTTTTATGATCAATTCATACTATAAGTGTTGATTTATGCTTTCGCGAAAGCGTACTAATTTTCATAACTAATCATCTTAATTTAATAATGGGAATTATTCATACACCTAAAAGTTGTTGAGACTGTTATAATTCTTTTAAGTGAAACTATTTCTCGTATAATGAACGAGTGTGTCAAACATTAATTAAATAATGTGTAGAAAATATTATCATAAAGTTGAGTGCAATTAGGCAAGTGAAGAGGTTGTGAAATTACTTACTCTCTAAGTCAAAAAAAACAGATCTAGCGCTTATAGTCTGGAAATAATGTAATTATTAAAATGAGTAGAATGTGCTTTATTGAATGAGACTATGAACGCTTTTGATTAAAAAAATGAATATTTCTTTTGATTTTCTATTAACATAAACAAAATGTTAATATTTAATCGTAAATTTCTTAAACAAAACTTAATTTGAAGTTTTAAACATATCTTCAGTTATTTTTTTTAGTAAAAATTACAGTTTTAACCCCTACTTTTTTGAAAGATACAGATAATAAAAAGCATGTTATTGTTGCTGTAGGAGCCAGTGCTGGCGGCCTAGAGGCACTTAATGCCTTTTTTAATAATGTAGTCGAAAATTACGATTACAGTTATATAATCATACAGCACCTATCTCCAGACCACAAAAGCCTCATGGCCGAATTGCTGTCTAAAAAAACAAATGTTCCTATAGTTGCGGTTACTAATGACTCAGAAATAAAACGTAGTCATATCTATGTGATACCTCCTTCAATGAATCTTATTATTGAAAATGGACACCTTATATTATTAGATAAACCAGTGGCTAAAACACTTAATCTTCCTATAGACTTATTCATGAGTTCTCTTGCAGAGGCTTACGGGAAGCAAGCGGTAGGCGTTATATTAAGTGGTACGGGTAGTGATGGCACAAAAGGCGTGCAAGCGATTAAAGAACATGGAGGAGTGGTACTTGTACAGCAGCCAGATGAGGCGAGCTTTGATGGGATGCCTACAAGCGCAATTAATAGTGGTGACGTAGACTATATTGTACCCGCTGGAGAAATGATAGATGAAATACATCGTTACTTTAATAATGAAGACGTATTTAATTTTAAGGACGATCTCTCTGTAGAAGATAATGAACGTTTACGTGCTATTTTAAATATCCTGCATACTAATACCAATATAAATTTCAATTATTATAAGCGCCCTACAATTCTGAGACGTACAGAAAGACGTATGCAAAACCTCAAAATGGGGAATTTTGATCAGTACATCGCATATTTAAAAATTCATCCAGAAGAGGTTTCTGTGTTGTACAAGGAGTTTTTAATTGGAGTTACAAAATTTTTTAGAGATACAAACGCTTGGAATTTATTGGAGGCTGAGACTATACCTAGTATTGTAAGAAATAAAAGAGATGGAGATACAATAAAAGTGTGGGATGTGGCTTGCTCCACCGGAGAAGAAGCATACTCACTAGCAATCCTCTTTCAAGAAGAAATAGATCGTCAAGAGAAGGATATCAAACTCAAAATCTTTGCAACAGATATTTCTGAAGAGCATATTGCACTAGCATCTCAAGGAGTCTTTAATAATACTATTGTTCAGAGTGTTTCTCCCAGTAAATTACAGAAGTTCTTTATTAAAGATGGAAAAGAGTTTAAAATAGATAAAGACCTTAGAAAGAAAATAATTTTTTCAAATCATGATATTTTAAAAGATCCTCCATTTAAAAATATGGATATGGTGTCATGCCGTAATCTTTTAATTTATTTAAAGCCAGAGGTGCAAACTGCGGTATTGCATACATTACATTATGCACTAAAACTTAATGGATTTTTATTTCTAGGATCAAGTGAGTCTATAACTGCCTTGCGTAACTCCTTTGAGACAATAAATGCTAAGCTTAAAATTTTTAAGAACATCCATCCATCAGAAAGAATGCATAGTGAGTTACTTACCTCAAATGCAGATAAGAGTAATGTTATGCTTTCGCGAAAGCAGAAAAAGACAGTGATTCAAAAGAAAGAAACATTTACTAGTGACGTTAAAATGAGTATCAGCAATGCGCTTTTGTCTCAATTTGATACTGCAAGTGTGTATGTGGATGCAGATTTTAAAGTACTAGATGCATTGGGTTCTTTTTCAAAATATGCACAATTACCTGAAAGCGGTTTTTCTTTAGACTTACTAAAGATGCTTCCTGATAATTTAAAAACAGCTGTAAACTCGGCGGCAAGAAAAGCAAAACGTTCCAAAAAAGACTTCATTTACAATGATGTTATTACTACAAAAGCAGGAGCAGATACTGTTGTAAATGTGCTAGTAAAACCCATTTTTCAAAATAACGCTGATGATTGTAATTACGTAATTACGTTTATTGAAAAGGAATTAAATCCTGATGCAGCCATAGCTCGTGGTACAATGAATCTTGCAGTAGCTCCAGATGAACGCATTAAAGATCTTATAGACGAGATAGAGGAAACAAGGGGAGAGCTTAAAAAAGCACTGGAAGATGCAGAGACTAGTAATGAAGAATTACAAACGCTCAATGAAGAGTTGCTAGCATCAAATGAGGAGTTGCAAAGTACAAATGAGGAACTACAGAGTGTAAATGAGGAGCTGCACACCGTGAATGTAGAGCATATTGAAAAAATGGATGATCTAGCATTACTTAATGCAGACATGGATAATATTCTTAACAGTACTCAAATAGCAACAATCTTTCTAGATAGACAACTTACTATTAGAAAATTTACACCTTCTATACAAGAACATTTTAAGTTAATGAAGCAAGATATAGGGAGACCTATAGATCACTTCTTGATCCAGTTAGGTACTGGTAAAAAATCATCACTTAGAAGTAAGATTGAAACAGTGATGAGCACAGGAGAGGTAAATGAAACACAAATTAATAAAAAAGGTGGGCGCTCATATATAAGACGTATTTCTCCATTTTATACAGGATCAAATAAAATAGAGGGTTCTGTAATCACCTTTGTAGACATTACAAAAACGGTCGATTCACAAAAGAAATTAAAAGAAAGCCAGCAGAAGTTTAAAGACTTTTATGAGAATGATCCTGTGATGCACGTAAGTGTTGATCCTTCTACAGGACGTATCGTAGAGTGTAATAAAATTTTCATTGATACAATAGGCTTAAATTCTCGTAGTGAGGTTGTAGGCAGGCGTATATTTGATTTTTATACAGATGATTCTAAGGCTAAAGGGCTTGGACTTCTAGATGAAATTCAAAAAACAGGAGTGATAGAAGGTGAGCAAATGACCCTTGTAGATACAGAAGGTAACGAGATACCTATTATCCTTAACTCAGAGCTTGTAATTCCAGAAGAAGGTCACTCGTACTCACGTTCTACCTTAGTTAATATCTCAGACTTACAGCATGCACAGCAGTTAATGTATGATAAGAATGAAGAGCTACAGCGCATTAATACAGATTTAGAACAGTTTGTATCTATATGCTCGCATGATTTACAAGAACCTTTAGGAACGATACGCTTTAGTAGTGATGTTATTCTTAAGAAATTTGGAGATGATCTAGACCCTAAGGCCACCGAATACTTAGGGTACATTTATGGTGCAGCAGGTAGAATGGCAAACCAAATCAAAGGACTTCTTGAACATAGTCGCATAGGGCAAGAGCTAGAACGTACAGAAGTAAACGTGCAAGAATTACTAGAAATTGTAAAATATGATCTTGGTAAAAGATTGAGAGAGTGTGGCGGTAAAATACATCTTAGTAAAATGCCTACTATCCAAGCATATAATACAGAGTTAAGATTGTTGTTCCAGAACTTAATAGGGAACTCTCTTAAATATTCAAAGCCAGATGTGAGTCCTGTAGTACGTATTTCATCCTTTGAAGATGATGGATATTGGACTTTTGTGATTAATGACAACGGTATAGGAATAGCCGAAGAAGATCTTGATCAAGTATTTAAAATCTTTGGGCGAGCATCAACTCAGCATAAATATGAAGGTACGGGCGTGGGCCTTGCCCATTGTGAAAAAATTGTAAAACTTCACGATGGATCAATTTGGGTAGATTCTCAAGTTAATGTAGGAAGTACGTTTTATTTTAAAATTAAAAAGTAAGTAAACCATGGGGAGTCCATCTGCTTTATACCCAAAAAAGATAGATCTAACTAATTGTGATAAGGAACCAATCCATCTTATAGGGCGCATACAGTCTCATGCGATGCTTTTTGTGATAGATAACCCATCTTTTGAGATATCACATATATCTGAAAATGTGATTTCTACGCTTTCGCGAAAGCGTGAAGACTTTTTTTCTAAGCGTCTTAAGGATGTGCTAGGAGAAAATGGGACGCTTATAGAAACATATATCAAGAGCGGAGATAATAACTCGCTTGAAGTTACTATTAACGATAATCGTTATGTGGTAGTCACTCACCACAACAATCAACTAGTATATGTAGAATTAGAGCCTATAGAGCAGCAAGAAAGTGCTCAATTCATGCAGCGCCAGTTATCCGAGATTATATCAGACTTAAGTGAAGCTGTATCTGTCTCGGCTATGTGTGATAAAACGGCTCAGCTTATTAAACAGTTTGCAGGTTATGATCGTGTAATGATCTATAAATTTGATGAAAACTGGAATGGTAAGATTGTATCTGAGGCTCGTGAAGAACAACTTGATAGCTGGATAGGCATGCATTATCCTGCGACAGATATACCACAGCAAGCACGTAAACTTTTTTTAAAACAAGGTGTGCGTATCATAGCAGATGTTGCATCACAAACGGTTCCCGTTTATGCAAAGCTCACTTTGCAAGACGAGCCATTAGATTTAGGTCTTTGCGAGTCTCGGGCATCGTCTCCCATACACATAGAGTATTTACAGAATATGAAGGTAGGGGCGACCCTCACTGCGGCAATAGTGAGTGATGGAGAATTATGGGGTTTAATAGCATGTCATCATTATAGTCCAAAGTTTGTAAACTATTATAAAAGACAAACAGTTAAGTTTTTAACTCAAGTATTTTCTACGCAGCTCACATTAAGGGCTTCAAATGAGGTGCTTACTCGTATTAACGCTACTACTGCAATAAGAGCTACGCTCGTAGAGCAAATGAGTGATGGATGGGATGTAGCAAATGGCTTAACCCAGAAGCCTACCTCAATGCTCACAATAACCGAAGCATCAGGTGGAGCCGTATTATTGGAAAATAATGTGTCAACTGTAGGAGAAACTCCCAGTAAACAAGAAATTATAGCGCTTATAGACTGGATATATGACACCCAGATGGGCGATATATATACCACTCAAAATATTGCAGAAGAGTATGACAAGGGGGCGGCTTTCGCCAAAATAGGCTCGGGATTACTTTGTGTCTTTATAGCAAAGGGAGAAAAGGATTGCTTGCTGTGGTTTAAACCAGAACTCAAACAACTTATATCTTGGGGAGGAAATCCAGAAAAGGCAGTAGAAGAAAAAGGGAAAGGGCTAAGTCCAAGGAAATCTTTTGAAAAATGGAATCAGGAACAGGTAAATACCTCCCTACCTTGGAAAGATTATGAGATCGCTTCTGCGCAAGCGCTTAAAACAAGTATTTCTAACATAATCATAAGTAGATATCAAGAGGTGAAACTTCTTAACGATAAACTTAAAGAAGCTTACAAGGAGTTAGAATCTTTTAGTTATAGCGTTTCTCATGATTTAAGATCTCCTTTACGTGGTATAGATGGGTTTGCACAAATAATCAAAGAGGATTACTTTGAAACACTTGATGAGTATGGTAAAAAAGCTATCCAAACTATAATAGACTCTACAAGTAAAATGAACATGCTTATAGATGATATTTTGGCTTTTTCTGGGATAGGAAAAAATCAGATATCCATGGGAGTTTTTTCTATGAAAGAGGTAGTAGAAGAAGTAATTACATTTTTACAAGTTGATCTAAAGTATAAAAGTGCTCAATTTATCATAGACTCAAAATTACCTGATGCTTACGGAGATCGAGCTATGATTTTTCAGTTGCTCAATAATCTTGTAGGCAATGCTCTTAAGTATTCTCACACTATAGAAAAACCTATTATAGAAATAGGTTGTGATAACAGTGTCTCTCCTGTAGTTTATTACGTGAAGGATAATGGGATAGGTTTTGATAATAAGTATAGTGAGAAAATTTTTGGAGTGTTTAATAGACTTGTAAAGGACGAGTTTGAAGGTTCGGGTATAGGTCTTGCTATCTCTCAACGAGTATTAGAGAAGCATCAAGGTCGTATTTGGGCAGAGGGTCAGGTAGATAACGGTGCTACATTTTATTTTCAATTACCCGCTAGATAATGAAAGGATTAGTGATTTCTGTAGAGGATAATGCTACAGACCGTGCATTAATGGGTCGTATTTTTGAAAAAGAAATGCCCTTGGTTGATATTTGTTTTATTGATGATTCATTGAAGGCTTTAGCTTGGTTTAAAGCATATGATGATGTTGGAGTTACACCGAATCTCATATTATTAGACATAAAAATGCCTAAACTAAGTGGCTTAGACTTATTGAAAGAAATAAGAAAAATAGAGGTCTTTAAATATGCACCTATTGTTATGATGAGTTCCTCAGATCAAAAAACTGATAAGGATAAGGCTTATATTTATGGAGCTAATAGTTATCTAGAGAAGCCTAAGAACTATGCCGAATTAAAGGAGCAAATTCCTGTTATAGCCAAATATTGGTTAACGTTAAATAAATAACTATGTCAACAGAAGTACATATACTACTTGTAGAAGATACAGACTCAGATGCTGCTCTTATTACAAGACAAATTCACAAGTTAGATAAGACGTATAAAGTGCAAGTGGTTGATAATCTTGCAGACTTAGAAGTGGCTATCAAGACTTTTAACCCACAACTAATAATCTCAGATTATAATTTGCCTACTTGTTCAGGTATGGAGGTCCTAGAGGTGGCTAGAAGTAAGTCTCCTACTGCCATTTTTTTATTTGTTACAGGCACACTTCAAGATGAGGAACTAGCAGCAGAAACTATTTTAAACGGTGCAGATGGCTTTATTTTAAAGAGACATATTGGTGTGCTTGCTTCAAAACTTGCACCACATATTGATAAAATCAAAAACAGACCTGTTATTGTACAAAACACGAGAAATCGTATTAAGCAAAGCACAGATCTCGTAAATGATATAAAGGAGTATATGGAAGATATTAATAGAGAAAATATCTCCCACCAAGATCGGATAGCCAAAATAAGAGAGCATCTTGATAAAATCAAAAATTCATTATAAAATGAAGAGCATACCTTGCTTAAAAATAATAATGTGCTCAAAAAATATGAATTAAAACAAGAGAAAAATTTAAATCATTACATACTATGAATTACAAAATGCTTGTTTAAACAACATATGTAATTTTGTTTAACACCCGTTCAGCTGTACTGAACGGGTTTTTTAATCCTTGTAATTCAATTTTTTATAGAAATATTAAGTTTTAATTAACGAATATCTAACACTGTAATGAGGATTTCCGCTTTCGCAAATGCAAGGCAATTCTTACCTTTCCAGACTTCCTTAGAAAGGAAACTTAAAAACTAAATCAATCGAATTGAGAGTTCTACTCTCATTACAATAAACGCCCACATGGCTGAAGATAAAAAGACACAAAACAACCAAAAACAAATAAATATAGAACTAGATGAGGCTATCGCTCAAGGCACGTACTCAAACCTGGCTATAATAAATCATTCTGTTTCAGAATTTGTAGTAGACTTTGTAAATATTATGCCTGGCACGCCTAAAAGTAAGGTGAAAAGCCGCATCATATTAACACCTCAACATGCTAAAAGGCTTGCAAAAGCACTCGCAGAAAACGTTAAACGTTTTGAAAATGCACATGGTGTTATAAAGGATTATGAGAAACAACCTGTTCCCCTAAATTTTGGACCTACGGGTCAAGCTTAATTGTATTTAATTGGTATAGTTTATGATGAGCTAGTTGATTCTCTATTAACTAGTTGATAAGCAAGATTAAATTTAACATATGTATAGTTTACTTATAAAAACATCCCTATGATTTTAGAAGCACTTAAGAATGGAACAGCATCAATTCATGATGAAATAGAAAAAAATAACTTAACTAATTTTATCATGGATGGTTCAATTGATCAAAATCAATATGAAACATTATTACGTCAAAACTTCAAAGTATATAAAGCTGTCGAAGATTTTATAAATGGTCGCTACGAAATGTTACCACTTGGATTAAAGTCGTTTGCAGGTTATCAAAAGACAAATGCACTTGCAAAAGACATAACTTCTTTCTCAAGTTTGCCCTTGCCTGAGCCTATGCGCATAACTGGAGCTAGGGATGAGGCAACCTTAGTAGGTAAGCTATACGTTATAGAAGGATCTATGATAGGTGGTATGATGATGAGTAAAAAGCTTGAATCTTGCAGTAATCTTTCTCATGTAGAGAATCACCATTTTTTTAATGGAAATGTAAATGAAGGTTTATCTAGATGGAATGAATTTAAAGAAGCTGTTGATTCTTTAAACTTTAGCTATGAAGAAATTAAAACCGCAGTAAAAAGTGCAAAAGCTACCTTTAAACTCTTTAAAAAAGCCTATAAGAAAGAGCTCATCTAGCGTTCACATATAATTATGCTTTCTGGTTAAAGCTGGGTTAAATACAGTACGCTTTATTTTTTATAGCAATATATTTCAGACCTTCATGATTCACATAAGGAAATATGAAATCATACAAACTTAAAATAGAGCAGGTAGACGACTTTGTGCCAGAAATCGCAGATGCTTTCGGGGTCAATTACACAAACAACTTTGGAGAATTTGCGATGCAAATCCCTACACACTTAGGTAAAGGTTTCATAAAAGGCATTAATTTTCCTAATGGTATCGGCCTTCACATCATTAATGGTGACATGGTAGATGATACAGAACTTTATTTTGAGAATAATGGAATGAATTCCCTTCGTTTCATCTATTGCATGAAAGGTGAGGTAGGTCATAAATTTTCTAGAGATTCTGAAGAAATGGCCATTAGAAGAGCAGAGCATCTTATTGCAGCACCTAGATATAACGAAGATCAGGTCTATATCATTAAAAAAGAAAAGCCGGCGATTATTTGTTATTTGGAAATCAACAAGGCAAAGTTTCAAGAGCAGCTTTCTTACGATTTGTCTAAGGTAGATGAAGTGTATTATCCGCTATTTGCAGATGTTAACGCGCTCACTCAAGTGTGTTATAAAGGATATTACAGTTTGCAGATTTCAGATATCATTGATGATATATTGACAAATGATGATGAAGGCTTAGTGAGAACAAATTATCTTGGTGCAAAAGCATTAGAATGTACCTCATTGATGCTCAAGTTATTTAAAGAAGATTCTCTCGAAGGGAAAAAGCATCCTACACTCCGATTGGCAGATTTAGACAACATTGCAGCTGCTGTTCAGTATATCGAAAACCACATATCTGAACTTGTCACTATCCCAGAAATTGCCGAAGTGGTCGGTATCGAAACTTACAGGTTACAAGATGGGTTTAAACGCAATTACGGGATGACCGTAAATGACTATATAAAAGAGTATCGATTAAAACGTGCCTTAACAATGCTCACCTCAGAAGATAAAAATGTGTCTGAAGTAGTATATGCACTTGGACTATCGAGTAGGAGCTACTTTTCAAAAATATTTAAAGAGAAATATGGTATTAGTCCTTCTTCTCTGCGACGAAATCCAGAAATCTAAAGTAGTTTTTCTAATGATGAAGTTGTCCAAGCCTCAGGCTTTGCGCTAAACTTGGTTTTCGTCTCTGCCCAGATTCCTTTAAAAAGTTCTGAGTTTCGATAATTCTGTAATGCTTCGTCTGAAGTCCAGTGACTGTGAGTAAAGAAAATACAAGGGTCATCTTCCCCACGTAGTAGCTCTAGATACATACACCCGTTAGACGCTCTAATTTTTTCTTTTACTTTCTCAAAGTTGGATAGAAAAGAGGGTATCTCGCTTTCGCGAAAGCGTAATTTTACTAGTCTTACAATCATTTGTCTATAAAATTAATCATTACAGTATCTCTATAGTTGAGGCCAAAGAGGCTAGCAGCACTTCCTACCGTACTAGGATTGCTTTTATAAATAGCAAGTTCTACATATCCACCAGAATTGAATACAGCTAGTTTTTTACCTTCTTCTTCACGTTTTAATTTATCAATACTGAAGTTTATTGCATCACTATACTGATTATGTATTTTCGAGATATCGGCACCTCTTGCTTGAAGTCTATAATCACGTCCTTTGCCTACTTCTTCAAATAGTTTTTTTGTGATATTACTGATTACATTTCCATAGTTATCTATGTAAATTACATTACCAGAAATTTGATTTCGTGAGTTATTTATTACTGGTGAGATTCCAGTAAGCTGTCGTATAGTGTCTATATTTTTTCCTATCACACCTAGGGTGCCGCCACGTGCGATATGGCATGCCGTTTTTACAAATACATCTAGAACTGTAAAGTTAGTTTGTGTGCGATCGTGAATGTTTATTTCTACTTTTTCTTCAGGTACAATGTCCTTAGTTAGAAGGGAGATAATGCCATTATTTGCACATATAAAATAATGTCCATCTAGCTTGACGGCAATATGGTTTGTCTCTGGGGTGAGCTCGCTGTCTACACCTATAACGTGTATAGTTCCTTTTGGAAAATTTTGATACGCATTTTGAATAATATAAGCGGCTTCCATTAGGTGGAAAGGAGATACAGAATGTGAGATGTCTACAATGCGCACTTCTTCTAACTCTGAATAAATGGCTCCCTTAACAGCACCTGCAAAAGGATCTTTCTCTCCAAAATCTGTAGTAAGAGTGATTATTTTCATTGAGTTATAAGTGTATGCTTGCCAAAAAGCATATAAATCTACAATAGTTATAAACTAAAAATGTTCATTATTTCTTAACTTAGAGAGGTGTATACCTAGTAATTCATGGTTAAAAAAGACGTATTTTAGTAGTAAACAAAGCTAAAATATTTTACGGACGTAACTCACTAAATCCTTCTGCCTTTTGAACGAATTAATCTTAGAACTCTCAGAAATCAATCCGCGCGAATTTTTTGGACAGCGCAATGCTAATATAGAACTCCTTAAGCAGTATTTTCCTAAACTCAAGATAGTAGCTAGAGGTAATAAAATCAAAGCTTACGGAGATGAAGATCTTCTAGAAGAGTTTGATAGGCGTATGACGATGCTTATGGATCACTTTGGGAAGTACAATAAGATAGATGAAAACTCAATAGAGCGCGTACTTACAAGTGTGAGTAAAGAAGATTATGAGACGCCTGTAGAGAGTGGTGATGTACTTGTACACGGCGTGAGTGGTAAACTCATAAAGCCGCAAACGGCAAACCAGCGTAAGCTGGTAGAGCTTTCAAAAAAGAATGACCTAACCTTTGCGATAGGTCCTGCTGGTACCGGTAAAACATATGTAGGCGTTGCACTAGCCGTAAAAGCGCTTAAAGAGAAGCGAGTAAAACGTATTATACTCACGAGACCTGCTGTAGAGGCTGGAGAAAATTTAGGTTTTCTACCTGGTGATATGAAGGAGAAGCTCGACCCTTATATGCAACCACTTTATGATGCCCTTAGGGATATGATACCTAGCGAAAAGCTAGAGACCTTTATTGAAAAAGGAGTGATACAAATTGCACCTATGGCTTTTATGCGTGGTCGTACACTTGATAATGCTTTTGTGATACTTGATGAAGCTCAAAACACAACTCACGCCCAGATGAAGATGTTCCTTACTCGTATGGGACGTAATGCAAAGTTTATGATTACTGGAGATCCAGGGCAGATAGATTTACCTAGACGTGTCACCAGTGGTCTTAAGGAAGCGTTACTTATCCTCAAAACCGTAAAAGGAGTAGGGATGATTTATCTTGATGATAAAGATGTGGTGCGCCATCCTCTAGTAAAGAAAATGATTGCGGCTTATCGCGAGATAGAAAATAGAAACGACTAACATATTTCTATACTTTTAATTCGTAATATATCATTCAGAATTTTACTTTTGAAGAATAACTAATCGTGTTGTTTTAATACCTCAAAAGGATTAATACAACCGTTCAAACCAACCTATAGTGAACACTATTACAGACACTAATTTTAACTTCCCTGGTCAGAAATCTATCTACAAGGGTAAAGTGAGAGAAGTCTACACACTCGAAGATGATTTATTACTTATGATTGCAACAGATAGGCTAAGCGCCTTTGACGTTGTAATGCCTAAAGGAATTCCTTTCAAAGGACAAATCTTAAATCAGATTGCTACTAAAATGATGAAGGATACAGAAGACCTCGTGCCTAACTGGCTCGTGGCTACGCCAGATCCTAATGTGGCAATAGGGAAGCGATGTGAGCCTTTTAAAGTTGAGATGGTAATACGTGGCTATATGTCTGGGCACGCGGCTAGAGAGTATAAAGCTGGTAGGAGAATACTTTGTGGTGTTGCAATGCCAGAAGGAATGAAAGAAAATGATGCCTTTCCAGAACCTATCATCACGCCAGCTACTAAGGCAGAGATGGGTGACCACGATGAGGATATCTCAAGAGAGGATATTATTAAAAAGAACATCGTTTCAGAAGAGGATTACCTCGTGCTAGAAGATTACACACGCAAGCTTTTTCAAAGAGGAAGTGAGATAGCAGCATCTAGAGGACTTATATTGGTAGATACCAAGTATGAGTTTGGAAAAACAGCAGATGGTGAGATTGTTCTCATAGATGAGATACATACACCAGACTCTTCTCGTTACTTCTATGCCGAAGGTTATGAGGAGCGTCAAGCAGCTGGCGAAGCTCAAAAACAACTATCTAAAGAGTTTGTGAGACAGTGGCTTATCTCAAATGACTTTCAAGGTCTAGAGGGGCAAACAGTGCCTGAGATGACAGATGAGTACATAGAGACTGTATCAGAAAGATATATTGAATTGTACGAGAATATTACAGGTGACGCTTTCGCGAAAGCAGATACTTCAAATATTCAGGAGCGCATCGAGAAGAACGTGCTCGCATACCTTGCAAAATAAGAGCATACCATCTTAAAAATTAATAAGCCCTTTCGTTACGAAGGGGCTTTTTTTGTGTTACGCTTTCGCGAAAGCGTACTTATATCACTTACTAAAGTCTAATTCAAACTTTGAAATCATTTGCAGTAATACCTCCTCAGTTTCTGTAAAGAATGGCCTTGCTCCTTGATGAGCATCTACCTTTTTAAACTCAGCGACGATAGATCCAGACTCATAGGCATCTACTATTTGAGGATGCACATAGTACTTGCGACATACATTGCGTGTGTTACCTAGAGCCTCTGCAGCGGCATCAAAGGCGGTGAGTATGTTTGCTTTGTTTTCTTTTTCGTCTTCTGTGTAGCCTAGGTCGTGCACGGTTTCAAAAAAAGTTTTTGTAGCTCCCCAAGTTCTAAAATCTTTTGCCGAAAATAAGTCTCCACTCAGCTCGTGTATGTAATCGTTTACCATCGTGCTATCTACGCGGTGCTTTTCGCCATTTGCATCATAAAATTGGAATAACTCCCAGCCAGGTATTTCCTCACAACGGTTTACAAGTTTTGCCAGTTTCTTATTGCGTAGGGTGATGTTGTGCTTTTTGCCTTTTTTACCCACAAACTCAAAGCAGATTTTTTCCTTGGTAGTTGTCACGTGTCGGGTGCGTAAGGTAGAGAGGCCGTAGGTTTTATTGCGCTTTGCGTAGTAGTCGTTACCTATACGTATGTGGGTTTCTTCCATAAGCCTGAGGACAAGTGCAAGCACCTTGCGTTTTGACATCTCTGGAGCGTCAAGATCCTCATCTATGCGCTCGCGTATGCTAGGCAGTGCATTTCCAAAATTGGCTAGTTTATAAAACTTAGTTTGGTTTCTAATTTTTGACCATAGGTCGTGATAGCGGTATACTTTTCTGTTTTTAGCATCGCGACCTACCACTTGTAAATGTCCGTTAGGAGGATATGCAATGCGCACTTTCTCCCAGTTAGGCGGTATCACAAGATTATTGATGCGCTCTAATTCCTTTTTGTCCTTAAGAGGCTTATCATTAAAGTAATAGTGAAAGTTTTTCTTCTTCTTTTTCCTTCTTATGTTGAGGTCTGCATCAGAGACGTAAATGAGATTTGCTGCAGCTGCAGTTTCCTCTGGGTTTCTCAGTATGTTCTCGATTTGGCTGGCGGTGAGTGTCATAACAGTAAATTTAGTGACGAAAACAAATGCCTGTTCAAAAATATATGTGAACGTTTTGGTAAACTGCTCTTAATTTTTGTTACTTCACCATATAAATAGATCTTGTATGCAAGCACAACCCTCATTTTACGATCAGGCTAATGAATTTATAGCAGATTTTTCTAGCGCTATGTGGGGAATCCCGCTCGTTTGCTTACTTATAGGTGGCGGTCTGTTTTTACTCATCTATTCGAGATTTTTGCCATTTAGATATCTAGGTCACGCTGTTGCAGTCTTGCGAGGAAAGTACGATGGAGAAAATGATGAAGGAGAGATCACACACTTTCAGGCGCTCACTACAGCGCTTAGTGCAACCGTAGGTATGGGTAACATCGCAGGTGTGGCAGTAGCGATTGCTATAGGAGGTCCAGGTGCTGTTTTCTGGATGTGGATGAGTGCCATTGTGGGTATGGCAACAAAGTTTTTTACAGGCTCACTTGCCATAATGTATAGAGGTAAAGATAGTGAGGGCAAAACACAGGGAGGACCTATGTATTTTATCACAGAAGGAATGGGTAAAGCTTGGAAACCGCTTGCCGTAATCTTCAGCATTGCGGGACTCGTGGGAGCATTGCCGGTTTTTAATGTAAACCAACTCACGCAGGCGGTAAATGATATATTGCTCGTACCTCAGGGTGTTGAGGTGGGTTTTACCTCTAACTTGATTATCGGGCTTGTGCTTGTTGCTATCACATCAGTTGTCATACTTGGCGGACTCGATCGTATTTCTAAAACTGCGTCAAGACTGGTACCGGCGATGGTCTTTATTTACTTTGTAGCAGTAATGGCTATACTCTTTGTAAACATAGATGTCGTTCCTAAATATTTGAGTCTCATATTTACAGATGCCTTCTCTGCCGATTTTTATACAGGAGATAAACTGCTGGGTGGCGTGGTAGGTGGTCTCATATTACTCGGTATTAAACGTGGTGCTTTTTCAAACGAGGCTGGTGTAGGTACGGCACCTATGGCGCACGGCGCTGCAAAAACTGCACAACCCATACGTGAAGGACTGGTGGCAATGCTAGGCCCTGCAATAGATACCATTGTGGTGTGTACACTTACTGCGCTTGCAATTTTGGTAACAGACGTGTGGCAAACGACAGATGCAAATGGAGTTACGCTTACGGCTTCCGCTTTCGCGAAAGCTTTATCACCCGCAGGGAAATACATATTACTATTGTGCATTGCCGTTTTTAGTATCTCATCGCTTTTCTCATATAGTTACTACGGGACTAAGTGCTTGAGTTTCCTTTTTGGAGCGCATAATAAGAAGTATTATAACATCGCTTACATCGCGAGTATCTTGATAGGAGCAACCACATCACTTAGTATGATGATTAACTTGATAGACGGATTTTTTGCCATAATGGCAATACCAACAATGATTGCAACCTTGTATCTCGCACCAAGAGTGATGAAGGAAGCGAGGAGGTATTTTAAGGAGTTGGGTTAATTATCGCAATACCTTAAAGGTGCGCTTTTCTGGTTTTTTAAGACGAACATCTATAGAGTCGTGCTGCCATTTTTCTTCAGCAAGATGTGCATAAATATCAATCTTGCCTGAACCTTTGTTTCCTTTAAGAGGGACAGTAATGCGTATGGTTTTTGCTTTATCATCTATGAGAACATCACCATCTATAATATTGCCTATTTGTAACGGTGATCCAAAGTAGGTCGTTACCTCCTTGTTTCTTTCTGCTTCTTCTCTAGCTTTCTTAATAAGTTCTGGATCTGCCATTGCAGTTCCCATTGCGTTTATAAAATCACCAGCAGCCATAATGAATAGTGTAAAACAAACAATGATAAGAGTGGTGGGTACAAACCACTTCCAGTTGCGATGTAGCCAAGGCTTTTTTGTAATGAGTTCGTTGTTATAAGGCATAAAAAAAGGTTGTTCGTTTATATAGTAAACGAACAACCTTCATATCTGTTACAGCTATTGCGATTACACTTGAATCACCCCAAGATTAAAGGGCTTCTCGATAGGAGCGTGGTCTGCGGCTTCGATACCCATTGAGATCCACTTACGTGTATCTCGTGGGTCTATAATGCCATCTGTCCAGATTCTTGATGCTGCGTAGTATGGTGATACTTGATCATCATAACGAGACTTAATACGGTCAAAAAGTTCTTTTTCTACCTCTGGTGTAATTTCTTTTCCTTGCTTTTTGAGCGAGGCAGTTTCTATTTGTAGTAATACTTTTGCAGCACTATTACCAGACATCACTGCAAGCTCTGCACTAGGCCAGGCTACTATAAGCCTTGGGTCGTAAGCTTTACCACACATTGCATAGTTTCCTGCTCCGTAAGAGTTTCCTATAACAATAGTAAACTTAGGCACCACCGAGTTTGAAACAGCATTTACCATTTTTGCTCCGTCTTTTATAATACCTCCGTGCTCACTTTTACTACCTACCATAAAGCCAGTTACATCTTGTAAGAATACAAGCGGTATTTTTTTCTGGTTACAGTTGGCTATAAAGCGCGTCGCTTTATCTGCACTGTCTGAGTAGATCACTCCACCAAACTGCATTTCGCCTTTTTTAGTTTTTACAAGCTTGCGCTGGTTTGCAACGATACCTACTGCCCATCCATTAATGCGAGCATAACCCGTAAGTATAGATTGCCCGTAGCCTTCCTTGTACTCATCAAACTCAGAGTTGTCTACCAGTCTGTCTATAATGTCTCGCATATCATATTGATCTGCACGAGAGGCAGGCAGGATGCCAAAAAGTTCTTCTGGATCCTTAGCAGGCTTTGCAGGTTCAATACGGTTATAACCTGCTTTTGTATAATCGCCTATTTTTCCCATCAATTTTTTAATGGTATCAAGAGCGTCCTTGTCATCTTTAGATTTATAATCTGTTACACCAGAAATCTCACAGTGTGTAGTGGCACCTCCTAGTGTCTCATTATCTATAGATTCACCTATTGCTGCTTTTACAAGGTAGCTTCCCGCAAGGAAAATACTTCCCGTTTTATCTACTATAAGCGCTTCATCACTCATAATAGGTAAGTATGCACCACCAGCAACACAACTTCCCATTACTGCAGAAATCTGTGTGATACCCATACTACTCATCACCGCATTGTTACGGAAGATGCGTCCAAAGTGCTCCTTATCTGGAAAAATCTCATCTTGCATAGGGAGATAAACACCTGCGCTATCTACTAGGTAGATGATAGGTAGTTTATTTTCCATAGCGATTTCTTGTGCTCTTAGATTTTTCTTTCCTGTGATAGGGAACCAGGCTCCGGCCTTAACAGTAGCATCATTTGCAACGATGAGACATTGCTTACCAGATACGTATCCTATTTTTACAACCACACCACCAGAAGGGCATCCGCCGTGTTCTTCATACATCCCTTCTCCAGCAAAAGCGGCAATCTCAATACACTTTTTTGGGTTGTCTACTAGGTAATCTATGCGCTCTCGGGCAGTCATTTTACCCTTAGCCTTATGTTTATCTATACGTTTTTGCCCACCACCTAGTTTTACTTCGGCAAGGCGGTTTCTCATCTCTGATAAGAGTAGCTTATTATGATCTTCGTTTTTATTGAATTTTAAATCCATAAAATGTGTGTGTGCTTGAATGTTTTTCTGTCTATAAAGGTAAGTATTGTAGCACAAGCTTGAAATGAGAATTGTAAAAATTACCGACTACCCAAATTCCAATAAATAACCGATATTTGTAGCTTGTCTTATTACATAAGATTTTCCCTAAAAATAAAACTATGGGTATGAATAAAAATACCGTTTTGGCGTGGGCCACTTTTATAATGATTTTAGTAGGTTTAGGACTTATTGCTCTAGGCGTTTTTAAATATACCGATGTTGCCGGATGGGGCTTTGCCTCTGTAGGTGTTGGATTCTTTGCCATTGCTTGGGTATTTAATGCCCTTAAGGGTCGTGTATAATGTGTGAGGATGCTTGAGGATTTTAAGCACCATATCGCACAAGATTTACCATTTCTTCTTGATAGTAAGATACTCGTCACAGTAAGTGGTGGGCTTGATAGTATGCTCTTATTGTTACTGTGTCGTCAGGCAGGCCTTACGATACGTGTAGCACACTGCAATTTTAATTTAAGAGGAGTAGAGAGTGATGGTGATCAAGCTTTTGTAGAAAGCTATTGCAAGCGCCATAACATTCCTATTTACATAAAGAGTTTTGATACTTCCGCTTACGCGAAAATTGAAAAAACATCAACTCAGATCGCCGCAAGAGAGCTGCGTTATCAGTGGTTTAAAGAACTTTCGGCTACCGAAGGTTTGGATTATATCTTAACTGCCCATCATCTCAATGATGAGTTAGAAACTTTTCTCATAAACTTAGGTCGCGGTACGGGCGTTAAAGGTCTTACTGGCATCCCGGAAATAAACGGACGGGTTGTGAGACCGCTGTTGCCTTTTTCGCGAAAGCGTATAAAAGCGTATGCATTACATGAAAAACTAGCGTGGCGTGAGGATAGCAGTAATGCAACAGATAACTACGTGCGCAACCACTTGAGGCATCACGCTATACCGAGTATGGTGGCAGCGCAACCAGCTACTTTGCAGGGTTTACAGACCACGCAGCAACATCTACGTCAAACAGATAAGTTACTAGCAATCTACACAGCGTCTTTAAGGAAAGCGTATGTGACAACACAAGATGGACTACAAGTAATAAACGTACAAGCGCTAAAGAAACACGAGGAACCACAGGCGGTTTTATACCAGTTACTACAGCCTTATAATTTTACAGCGTGGAGTGATGTTTATGAGCTGCTTGATGCACAATCTGGTAAGCAAATATTTTCTGAAACGCATCGTTTACTAAAAGATAGAGACGTGCTATTACTTACAGAAAATGCCGTTGCACAACCTACAACTTATACCTGGGAATCTGGTGTGAGTAAGATAGAAGGTGACTTTGGTACATTAAGGCTTGAGACAAGTGATACATTTGAGAGCACCTCAAGAAAGGAGATAGTGGTAGATGCGACAAAGTTGACATTTCCGCTCACGATAAGGAAGTGGGAAGAAGGTGATTTTTTCTATCCTTTTGGGATGAAAGGAAAAAAGAAGTTGAGTAAGTATTTAAAAGATGAAAAGGTATCTTTGATAGCAAAGGAGCACGTGTGGCTGCTTTGTAATGGTAAAGATATTGTGTGGGTAATAGGTCACAGAGCAGATGACCGCTTTAAGGTAGCTGATGACACACAAAAAATGATAAAATTTACAACTATATGACGCGTAAAGCATTCATAATATTAAGTTCGCTTATAGTACTTATGGCGACTGCTGTAAGTGCACAAGATTTTAGTTTTGGTATTTCTGAAGTTACCGTGGATCCAGTACAGTGGGCAGGTAGCGTAGAGAAAAAATCTGATACAGAATATATTTTAAACTACGAGGCCACCATAGAAGAGGGATGGTATATTTATGCTCAAAAATCGCCAGCTGGTATTCCGTTTAATTTTGAGTTTTTACAAAAGGATGCAGGAGTTTCCCGCGAGAAGTTTGCACAAGAGAGTGAGACAAAGACAGCCTTTGATGAGATTTTTGAAGAAGATGTCATAAAGTATGTAGGGCAGAATCCTGTGCTCTCTATGCCTATTACACTTACAGATAAAAGTATAACCATTGTCAAATCGGTTATAAACTATCAGGTCTGTAAAGAGGTGTGTATTCCTCAAGACTTTTATATTGCTCACAACTTAAAAACTGGCAAGGCAAAAGTCTTTACAGATTATAATGAGTTTGAAAAGTATGGTGCTACTCCCGCACAAAAGGATAAAGGCGATAGCGATGATGATTATGAAGACGATGAAAGCACAAGCAACAAAGGGCTGTGGACGGTCTTCTTCTTATCCTTTTTAGGAGGTCTGGCAGCATTATTTACACCTTGTGTATTCCCTATGATCCCTATGACGGTGAGTTACTTTACAAAACAAAGTAAATCTAGAGCAGCTGGTATACGTAACGCCATTATTTACGGTATCTCTATCATTATTATATATGTGGTCATAGGTCTTACGGTCACGGCAATTTTTGGTGCGACTGCAATTGTTGAGGTGTCTACGAGCGTTACTTTTAATTTAGTATTCTTTGTATTACTTGTAGTGTTTGCTATTTCATTTTTTGGAGCATTTGAGATTATGCTTCCTCAAAAATGGGCAAATAAGATAGATCGTAAAGCAGATAGAGGTGGTTACCTAGGTATCTTTTTTATGGCGCTTGCACTTGCTATTGTTTCTTTTAGCTGTACGGGACCTATAGTAGGTGTCGCTTTAGTGCAGTCTATAACAGAGGGTGGTATCACACCTATCATAAGTATGCTAGGTTTCTCTAGTGCGATTGCCTTGCCATTTGCACTATTTGCAATGTTTCCAGGGTGGTTAAATAGTTTGCCAAAATCTGGCGGATGGCTCAACACAGTAAAGGTAGTTCTAGGATTTTTAGAACTAGGGCTAGCACTCAAATTCTTATCAAATGCAGATCTTGTAGTAGATGGTAATTACTTGCCTAGAGAAGTATTTTTAGTACTCTTAATTGCGATAATGATAGGCCTTGCCTTGTACTTATTTGGAAAAATTAAACTAGCACACGATACAGAAGTAAAACATATCTCGGTAGGTCGCTTGCTACTAGGTATACTCACAACGGCATTTATTCTTTATCTCATACCAGGTGTCTGGGGTGCTCCACTTAAACTTATAAGCGGCTTCCCGCCACCTATGAATTATAGCGAGTCGCCTTACGGTATAGGAGGACAAAACACACTGTCTAACTCGTCTGAGGAGTTTCCGGATAATGCAGAGATAGGTCCTCACGGATTATTATCCTTTACAGATTATGAAGCAGGTATGGCTTATGCGCGTCAAGAAAATAAACCTGTTTTACTTGACTTTACAGGTAAGGCGTGTGTAAATTGTCGTCGTATGGAGGAGCTTGTGTGGTCTAAGCCTGAGGTGCTTAACTTGCTAAAGAACGATGTTGTGCTTATCTCTCTCTATGGAGACTCACAAGAGGAGTTACCAAAAGAGGAGCAAGGCGTGAGTGCATCTGGTCGTCGTATTAAAACGGTAGGTAATAAGTGGAGCAACTTCCAGATAGAGCGTTATAATATTGTTGCGGCGCCTTATTACGTAATGCTAGATCACGACGAAACACTCCTAAATAAACCTGTTGGGTACACACCTAATGCAAAAAAATATGAAAAGTGGCTAGAAAAAGCCATCATAACTTTTAACAATCAATAAATGAATAACATCTTCAAACTACTTTGTGTAGTATGCTTTTTTGCTTTCGCGAAAGCGTCATCTGCACAATCACGAGAAACAATCTTAGACACTACATATCAGGTTTCTGAGCATTATAATAAACAAGAAGTACGTATTAAAATGAGAGATGGCGTACATCTTCATACTACTATTTACTCGCCAAAGGATACCTCAAAAACGTATCCTATTTTAATGCAGCGCACACCATATAGCTCTAAACCTTATGGAGAAGGAAAGATGCGTACAGCAATAGCGCCTAATGCTTATTTAATGCAAGAAGGTAATATTATCGTATATCAAGATGTACGTGGTCGCTGGATGAGTGAGGGTAAGTATGATAATATGCGCGCTTTTATACCTAATAAAACAGGTGCTCAGGTAGATGAGGCAAGTGATACTTATGATACTATAGAATGGCTTGTTAATAATGTAGAAAATAATAATGGTAATGTAGGTACTTGGGGAATTTCTTACCCAGGTTTTTATGCAACCTACTCACTCTTAAGTGGACACCCTGCGCTTAAAGCAGCGTCACCACAAGCGTGTATAGGTGATTTCTTTTTTGATGATTTTCACCATAACGGAGCTTACTTGTTAAGTTACTGGAGAGCTACGGCGGTTTTTGGATATCAGAAGGATGCACCTACTACAGAGTCTTGGTATGATTTTCCAGATTTAGATAGTGATGATCAGTTTGACTTTTTCTTAAAAACAGGTCCTTTATCAAACTTAGATAAATATTATGATGAGACTAATGAGTTCTGGACGCAATTAAAAGAACACCCTAACTATGATGAGTTCTGGCAATCTAGAGGGCTTATACAGCACCTAGAAAATATAGAGCCAGCAGTAATGGTTGTAGGAGGACTATATGATGCCGAAGATTTATACGGACCTTGGGAGACGTACAAAAACATCGAGAAACGCAGTAATAATTACAATACGGTTGTTTTTGGACCTTGGAGTCACGGAGACTGGGCACGTAACAAAAAGAGGCAGGCTGTAGGTAATGTTTATTTTGGCGATAATATTTCAGACTATTTTCAAAGAGATATTGAGACAAAATTCTTTAATCACTTCTTAAAAGGAGGTGATAAAGGTGGAGCAACAGGATTACCAGAAGCACACGTTTTTGACTCAGGAAGTAAAGAGTGGAACTCCTTTGAGCAATGGCCACCTAAAAAATCAATGAAAGCTTCTTTCTTTTTAGGGAAAGATAATGCACTTACGGGAAGTCCTTCTACAAAATATGATGCAGAAAAGTTTGTAAGTGATCCAGCAAACCCAGTACCATATGCAGAGGGTAAAAAGATGGTATTTACACCACGTAAATATATGTCTGACGATCAAAGATTTGCTGCGGCTCGTGAGGACGTACTTGTTTATGAAACGCCTGTGCTAGAAGATGATCTTACCCTTGTAGGTGATATAATGGCAAAGCTTAATGTAGCTACCACCGGAACATCTGCAGATTGGATTGTAAAAATTATAGATGTATATCCAGATGATGTACCTAACACTGAAGAAACAGAAGAAGGAGTAGAGATGGCTGGTTACCATCAGATGGTGCGTAGCGAGGTAATGCGCGGTCGTTTTAGAAAGAGTTTTGAACGCCCTCAGCCATTTGTTGCAGGAGAGAAAGATGAGGTTTTTGTTAAGCTACAAGACGTGCTTCATACATTTAAAAAGGGACACAAATTGCAAGTACAAATACAAAGCACTTGGTTTCCTCTTATAGATTTAAATCCGCAAACGTATGTGGATAATATTTTTGAAGCAAAAGAAGAAGATTTCACTAAACAAACACATAGTGTATTCCACTCTTCAAAAATTGAATTTAATATTCTTACCAAGTAAGAGTACTAATCACAATAATCAAAAAAGCCTGAGAAATTCATTTCTCAGGCTTTTTTGTATAAGTATAGTTGTAAAAAGAAAAACACCCCTGCAAAGCAGGGATGCCTTTCACCCCTAAATTCATGATAGCTAAATAAATAGCTCACAGTCCCCTAATCTCTTAGGTGCGCCAAATATAAAGTACATTTTCTAGTTAGCGACAACTTTTTATGGTAAAAAGTTAATTTTTAATGATTTAAAAAGAAAAGCACCTCTGCGAGTGCAGAGATGCCTTTCACCCCTAAATAATGTCTATTCTATTATGATATTCTCAATATGACTTGCGGTGAGTGGTTTTATAATGGATAAAAATTCTTTTAATCTATTGTAAAAGTAGGGTGATTTTACAAAAAGCTGTAGGGGTGTTTGCCCCTAAAACAGCTTATTGAAATTGCAGGGGTTGATTACCAGAGTATTACCTATA
>NZ_CM001837.1:0-13333 GCF_000355805.1 Dokdonia sp. PRO95 | reverse complement strand
GATATGGCTTATCTTGAGATGAAAAACATGTCCTTTGGCAATCAGCCGTCCACGGTTTTGTGTATGGTTAGTTGCGTGGTTAAGCAACTAAGTTAATAAACATTTACGAACCCGTGAAAATTCCGCAGGAATTTTCGCAAGTAGACTAGAACCAAGCAATTAATTATACACGGTGTTGTAAAACGTTTTTATTCATTCGTTTGTTCAGTCAGAGTATTGAATTCAAATACTTTGTTTTCAATATTGTCAGTAGTGAATTTTTTAAAGTCATTCACAAAAAGAATAATATCCTGATTTCTGTCGCTTACTATTTCTAAATTATACTTTTCATTAATTATTAATTTTAAAGGTAGTTTACTTTTTTTAATAGCGAATGATTTAAAATTTTCAAACATCGTATTTATGTTTATTAAACTATCCTTTGATTTTATAGTACTTCCAATTCCAATTCTGTCATCGTTTTTAGAATTCACATAAGATTTGAAAGATATTTTCACTTTTATGGAATCAGTTAAGTTTTCAGTTTCTTTAATTGAAATGCTGTCAATAGAATGTTCCGGTTTAATGAAATTCAATTGAATACTTTTATTTTCAATCGAATATTCTCCAGAACCAAATTCATTGATTGTAAAATATGGTCCATCTATATGTCCTTTTATTTGATTCTTATCATTATAATATGATAATGGCGAATCTCCTTTGTACGAAATAAAACCAAATTTTTGATTTGGCAATAAATGAATAAAAGATAGGCTATCAGACGTAAAGAAGATTTTTTCTCTATTATTATCTTGAGAATAAATATTTTTACTGATTAGAAGAATTGTCAAAAGTAAAATTGTCTTCAATTTCATAATAGATGTTTATTCAAATTTATTCGTTTTGTGTTTTGAATAAAAATTCAATTTAGTATTCAGTTCTTTTGATTTAGTGAAATGGTCTTTTGGTTTAGGTAAATGTTTTACAACAGGCCACTGCATAAAGCGAGTGCGGCATTTTGCTGATTTGCTTTACTCTATGGTCTGGTTTGTTTGATCTAAATATACAATGAATTTTGGAGTTGTGCGCCGCGTGTGGAGCTTTCAAACTTGCCTCCGACGAGCGCAGCGAGAGGAAGGCATCAAAGAACCACCCAGTCACCTCATAACCGATAATGAATAGAAAGACACCAAGAGCTTTAAAATCCTAGCGGATTTACTCCTGAGTCGATCAATATCCAAATCTTCGATATTTCAACGACTTTTAGTGTGATTCTTATTTTGAAGTGGATTTATTTTAATTTAAAAATAAAGCAGTTAAATTTTTATTTTCAAAAAAGCTGGCTTGCAGCATTCAATTTATTTAATGACTGTAAGTATAACTCATTAAATATATCGTAACCAATAGTGTTAGGACAAAATATATACTTGAAATTACACTAGTAACAATAGCTGTTTTATTTTTCTTAATCCGGAACGAAATTATAGATAATATTAGTGTTATTAGGAATAATACGGGCAGTCCCAAAATTAAGATTCTGAAATTTTCCACGATATAGGATTATCATTGACCACCAAGAATACATATAGTCCTAAAATCAATAAAATAATAATAGAAGCAATGTTTAACTTTTTATGTGTTTCCATATGAAGATAATTATTGGACAGTATTCTTTATTTAATTTTGACATCAGGTTTATTGGTGAATGTGAGAATGTCTTGTGGGTTATAGCCAGAACAGCATAATATAAAGCGACAGTGGCTCCTAATGATTGTCAGTGTTACCTATATAGATATAAGATATGATTTGTTTGTCTAATAGCGATAGTGTTGATCATATCACATTTTCGCGAAAGCGTACTAAAGATGCTAGTTAGTTATTTTGGTAAGGGACTTGATGCTCACTGCTTCTTTACAGTTATCTAGCTCCATCTTGAGATCGTTTCCTGCTTCGTCTTGTCCTGTGATTACATAATGACCACATGGCTCGCGGCGAGGTACGCTCTCTCCAAAATCTACATCTCCTAGTTTTAATAAACGGTTTATAGTGACCGTGTCTAGTTGCATGGCAGCCAGTGACTGTGTTGCTTCTGGGGTGAGATTATACGGTTTAATGCGCAAGTTTTTAAGCACACGCTCTTGTGGAAAGTAAGCACAGCTGGTTTTTTTACCGCTAAAAAAGAAAGCAAGTAAAATAAGCCCAATGGAAAAGCCGCCGAGGTAGAGCCCCATTTTTTTAAGGATGTGCATGTGTGTCTAAAAGATCAAAAGGTTGATGTCTCGGTAAGAAAGGTCAAACCAATCTGCTACCGATTTTTTGGTTAAAATACCGTGGTAAAAGTACAATCCATTTTTTAATCCGCGGTCGTAGCGTAGCTTATTTTCTATACCGCCTTCCTCTGCAATGTCAAGTAGGTAAGGGGTAAAAATGTTACTGAGAGACAGAGATGCTGTGCGGGCAAATCTTGCAGGAATATTAGGCACGCAATAGTGGGTTATGCCGTGTTTCTTATAGGTAGGTTTATCATGCGTAGTAACTTCTGAGGTTTCAAAACAACCTCCCATATCGATACTTACATCTATAATGACGGCGCCATTTTTCATGCCTTCTACCATGCGCTCGCTCACAATGACTGGTGCGCGGTTTGCACCTCGTACAGCACCTATGACTACGTCACAACGTTTGAGGGCTTTTACAAGATTCTTAGGCTGTAGGGTAGAGGTGTATAATGGCCTGCCTACATTAGTCTGTATGCAGCGTAGTTTTGTGATAGAGTTGTCAAAAATCTTCACATTTGCTCCTAGTCCGATAGCAGATCGCGCGGCAAACTCGCCTACGGTGCCTGCTCCTATAATCACAATCTCTGCTGGTGGCACGCCGCTTATGTTACCTAGCAGCATACCTGTGCCCGTTTCTGGGCTAGACATAATCTCTGCCGCCATTTGTACGGCTGCGGTACCGGCAATTTCAGAAAGTGTGCGCACGGCAGGGTAGGTGCCGTCCTCATCTTTTATAAACTCAAAAGCGAGTGCAGTAATGCGCTTGCTAGCAAGTTTTTCAAAATATTGTTTCTTCTGGGTTTTGATTTGTAAGGCAGAGATGAGCACCGTTTGCGGGTTCATCATCTCTATTTCTTCTAGGGAAGGTGGTTCTACCTTAAGAATCATAGGGCAAGAAAACACTTTGGCAGTGTCTTGGGTAATTTCTGCGCCGTTTTCTGAGTAGTCCTTATCTGTGTAGCGAGCACCTTTTCCAGCTTTAGACTCCACCATCACGCGGTGTCCATTGGCCGTAAGCGCTCCCACAGCATCAGGGGTTAAGCACACCCTGCGTTCTTGAAAGTGTGTCTCTCTCGGAATCCCAATAAAGAGCTCTCCTCGTTTCTTTTCGACCTCAAGACATTCCTCTTGAGGAAGCAACATTTCTCTAGTAAAAGGTGAGCTATTGGTTTCCATGTGTGTTTGTATGCGATTACCCAAAAGTAAGGAATAATTTAAAATATAGACTAGATATAAATCAAGACGCAGCTGTAGTGTGGATTACAGTATTCAAGGAATATGCTGTAATATTATAATTGTCTAATCTCCCATGTTTTAATAGTAGATAAATAATAATATAGTTACGCTTGTCAAAGTAAATGGGAGACAGCTTTCGCGAAAGCGTAAAAAACCACATTGCCAATAATCTGTAAAGGCATTCTCGCATCTGTCTTGTAAAAAGTATCTTTGCACCCACAAAAGAAGATTATGAAATACGCTGAAAATATATTAGGAACGATAGGAGACACTCCTATGGTAAAAATGAACGCACTTGTAAAAGACCTTCCTTGTCTTGTGCTAGCAAAATATGAAACTTTTAATCCTGGAAACTCTGTAAAAGACCGTATGGCGTTACAGATGGTAGAAGATGCAGAGGCAGCAGGTGTACTTAAGCCTGGAGGGACTATTATAGAAGGTACTTCTGGTAATACGGGAATGGGTCTTGCCCTTGCTGCTATTATTAAAGGCTATAAAATGATCTGTGTAATATCAGACAAGCAATCTAAAGAGAAGATGGATATCTTGCGTGCCGTAGGGAGTGAGGTGGTAGTGTGTCCTACTAATGTAGAGCCAGATGATCCAAGATCATACTACTCTACATCAAAAAGACTTGCCGAAGAAACACCAAATAGCTGGTACGTAAACCAGTATGATAATCCTTCTAACTGTAAGGCACACTTTAATAGTACAGGACCAGAAATCTGGGATCAAACAGATGGAAAGGTAACGCACTTTGTGGTAGGTGTAGGAACAGGAGGTACCATCTCTGGGGTAGGAAGCTATCTTAAAATGAAAAACCCAAATGTAAAAGTATGGGGAATTGATACCTATGGATCTGTATTTAAAAAATATAAGGAGACAGGTATTTTTGACGAAAATGAGATTTACCCATACATCACTGAGGGTATAGGGGAAGATATATTACCGCTTAATGTAAACTTCAGCATCATCGATGGATTTACAAAGGTAACAGATAAGGATGCTGCTGTATACACAAGACGCCTCGCCAAAGAGGAAGGGATGTTCTTAGGGAATTCGGCTGGATCTGCTATCAAAGGATTATTACAGCTTAATGAGGAAGGAAAATTTGGTCCAGATGATGTCGTTGTCGTACTCTTTCACGATCATGGAAGCCGTTACGTAGGAAAGATGTTTAATGACGACTGGATGCGTGAGCGTGGTTTCTTAGACCAAGAATATAAAGTAGCAAGCGATTTAATTCAGAATCATATAGATAAACCACTTGTGACTGTAAAGACAGAGGAGCTTGTATCACACGCGATAGAGCGCATGCGTGATTATAAAATCTCACAAATCCCTGTAGAAGATGTGACAGGTATTGTAGGTTCTGTAGATGAGGGTGACCTTTTTAGAGCATATATGGAGAACAACGAGGTGGCAGATTTACCTATCAAAGATGTAATGGGAGCAGCATATCCTATTGTGCAGAAAAATGCTACCGTAGCAGAGGTTTCAAAACTTATCTCAAAAGAGAATAATGCAGTCTTAGTAGATCTAGGAGATGGTAAACATCATATCATTACAAAGCATGATATTATTAATGCGATGTAATTACATAGCACTTTTTAGAAAAAAACGCGGGACGTAGTCTCGCGTTTTTTTTGTGCGCTATTGTGATGTTATTTTCATTTGTGAGTACTGTATTTTATTAGTAATCAGAAAGATGTATTTTAGCTTTGAGAAATAAGCTCCTATGCAAGAAGACTTTTTACATTACTTATGGAAATTTAAGAAGTACGCTTTCGCGAAAGCAGAAACAACCTCAGGCTTACCCATTACATTAATCAACGTAGGACAACATAATCATCTCGCCGGTCCAGACTTTTTTAATACCACACTTGTAATAGGTGATCAAAAGTGGGCTGGGAACGTAGAAATACACTTAAAATCTTCAGATTGGTATGCGCATAATCATGAGGTAGATGCTGCTTATGATAATGTGATTCTCCATGTAGTGTGGGAGCATGATGTAGAGATTTACAGAAAAGACAACACTGCCATCCCCACCTTAGTCCTCAAAAATCTAGTTGCCGAAGCTGCTTTGAGAAGCTACAAGGAACTCTTTAATAATAAAGCACAACAATGGATTAATTGTGAGAATAGCATACGGGAAATTCCAGAGATGATACAAAGCAACTGGCTGGAACGTCTCTATTTTGAACGCTTAACGCGAAAAACGGAACACATCACACCTATTCTTAACAAGGTAAATGGTGACTGGGAAGCGGCACTTTTTGTGTTACTTATGCGCAGTTTTGGCACCAAAGTAAACGCAAATTCCTTTCAGTCCATCGCCGAAAAACTTGACTTTTCTACCATTCGTAAATGCGCTCAAGAACCCTTTAGACTAGAAGCATTATTATTAGGCATAGGCGGATTGTTGCCAGAAAACACCATAGACTCATACCCGATGCAGCTACAAGGTGAGTATGAGTTTGTTTCTCATAAATTTCAGATTGCGAGCGATGGAGTGCTACCCGTACAATTCTATAAGTTGAGGCCAGATAACTTTCCCACAATACGACTGTCACAAGTGGCGCAGCTCTACCATAAACACCTGAATTTGTTCCAAAAACTGATGTCTGCATCAACTATCACTGAGTTATACGCTCTATTTGATATTAAGGCTTCTCAGTATTGGGATACACACTATTCTTTTGGGAAAGACCAGAAAAAACGCACCAAGAAACTTTCGTCGTCATTTATAGATATTATCATCATAAATGCGCTTATACCATTACGGTTTTCTTATAATCAATACCTAGGGAAGGATGAGAGTGAGGTGCTGCTGTCTATGATGCACGCTATCAAGTCAGAAAGTAACAGTATTATCAAGAAGTATAACACCTTAAGAGATCGCGCACAAAATGCTCAAGAAACCCAAGCCTTATTAGAATTAAAAGCTAACTACTGTGATCTCAATAAATGTCTGTCATGTGCTGTAGGTAATTATTTGATTAAGCATTAAAATTAAAGGTGGTTTATAAAACCTAAAAAGGTGTGATCATCAAAATGAACACACCTTTTTTTAAAATAACTCTACTCAGCTAGAACTTATAAGTATTTGTGATTTCTATACAAAATTAATTTTTAATAAATTTAGTTAATTGAAATTGGATTAAAATAAACCTATTTTAAACGACGATTAGATTTTTGCCCCGCAACTAGTTGTCTTTCACTGCAAAATGCTCTTAAACGCCTTTAAATTAAATTTTGCTAAAAATCTAGTTTAAAACCCTTAGTCTTTAAATTCACTTACATAGTGCATTTTTACAGATGGATATTTTTGTTGTGTCATCTGTAATGTAAAAGGAGAATCTGCTAGAAATACGAGTTGGCCTCTTTTGTCTTTTGCCATAAAACGTTGTTTTACTCGTAAAAACTCTTTGAACTCTTCGCTTTTTGGATCTTCTGGGTCAACCCAGCAAGCTTTTGATACACTTAAAGGTTCGTAGGTACACTTAGCCCCATATTCATGCTCTAGGCGGTATTGGATTACTTCATATTGTAATGCTCCCACAGTACCTATTACTTTACGACCGTTAAGCTCTAGCGTAAATAATTGTGCAACACCCTCATCCATAAGTTGGTCAATACCCTTAGCAAGCTGTTTAGACTTCATTGGGTCCGCATTATTGATATATCTAAAGTGCTCAGGAGAGAATGCAGGTATGCCTTTATAATGAAGCTCTTCACCAGAAGTAAGTGTATCACCTATTTTAAAGTTACCAGTATCATGTAGTCCTACAATATCTCCTGGGTATGAGATGTCTACAATCTCCTTGCGCTCTGCAAAAAATGCATTAGGACTTGAGAATTTTAATTTTTTCTTGTTTCTAACGTGTAGATATGGCTTGTTGCGTTCAAAAACACCAGAAACTATTTTTATAAAAGCAAGTCTGTCTCTGTGTTTAGGATCCATGTTTGCGTGAATCTTAAATACAAAACCAGAGAAGTCTTTTTCGTCTGGGTGCACGAGACGTTCTTCACTCTTTTTTGGTCGTGGTGGTGGTGCGATTTTCACAAAACAATCAAGCAGTTCTCTTACTCCAAAGTTATTCAAAGCAGAACCAAAAAACACAGGTTGCTGTGTACCATCAAGATAATCCTGCTGATTAAAGCCTGGATAAACCCCTTGTACTAGCTCTATCTCTTCTCTAAGATTATCGGCAGCTTCGGGGCCTACGAGCTTATCAAGTATTTCATCTTGTAGGTTTGAAACTTCGATTGTTTCTTCTATGTTTTTTCTGCTGTCTCCACTAAAGAGATTAACATTTTTCTCCCAAAGGTTGTAAATTCCCTTAAAGTCATATCCCATTCCAATAGGGAAGCTTAATGGAGTGACAGAGAGGTGTAATTTTTCTTCTATTTCATCTAGTAATTCAAAGGCGTCTTTACCCTCACGATCCAGTTTGTTTACAAAAACAATCATTGGGATGTTGCGCATTCTACATACCTCCACCAGTTTTTCTGTCTGTGGCTCTACACCTTTTGCAACATCTACTACCACGATAACACTATCTACAGCAGTTAGTGTTCTAAAAGTATCTTCGGCAAAATCCTTGTGACCAGGAGTATCAAGGATGTTTATTTTAATGCCATTATATTCAAAAGCAAGCACAGAAGTGGCTACAGAAATACCACGCTGGCGTTCTATTTCCATAAAGTCACTCGTCGCTCCTTTTTTAATTTTATTAGATTTTACAGCCCCAGCTTCTTGAATCGCTCCACCAAAGAGGAGTAGTTTTTCAGTAAGTGTTGTCTTTCCTGCATCTGGGTGAGATACAATTCCAAACGTTCGGCGACGGGCTATTTCTTTTTTAAAACTCATAGAATTCACTCAATATTTTAGAATGTAAAGATACTATATAGTGTTAAAGAAAGTGGGGTGTATTTTAAAGCTATTTAGATAGCTATTTTACTAATATTTAGGTTGGAATTGTACGCTTTCGCGAAAGCGGACTCTTTTTTGAAGCACTCAGTTATTTGGCTACTTTCGTTAAGACATTTTGTTTAAAATGTTATATATTGTGTAGTTTGTCGATGATAATAAGTAGCATAACTAATAGTTTGAAAACGTAATCAGCAGATGTAATAATCGCTTTATATTTGAGCACCCAACTAATTGATTTTGCCTAATTTATCACATTTTAACAACGATGTGTGGATTAGTGGTTTTGATATATTGGGTTTTTTTGTGTCTGATTTTTTTTTGAAGATGCACCACAAGTGAATCAAAAATGAATGTTTTGAATTATTCACTTTAAAATGTAAGTAGCAATATGCTACTTCTTAGGTGAATATTTAATGCTAATATCATAGGGGTTTTAATAAATACTCATATGGTCAAGATTAAAATAAATTATAAGGTTTTTATAAAATAGTAATATATGAAACTAAATTACTTAGGAGATTTAAATAGATTAAAGAGCGACTCTATGTTTAGAGTGGTTGTTTTGTTTGTGTTTATGCTCTTGTCTAATCAAATGTTTGCTTCAACAGTTTCAACTGTTGAGACACTTGTAGATGATGCTGATACCTTAACGGGTTGGAACTTTGCTTGTGGAGAAAACAAGACTGTTGATGAGTACGGTGCAAATGCAAATGGAAAAGCCTCAACAGATGTTGTGCTTCCTAACTCGGGAAATATTTATCAATACGTAGTTGAGATTGTTTACAAAGGAGCAAATCCTGGATCAACCATACAAATTAAAGATAATGCTAACAAGATGCATACTTTAAATAGGTTTGATGTTACAGGTTCAAGTAGTAATATTTGGGTTTATAGAGGTGTCATTCAAGGTAATACTTCTCGTATCAACTACTCAAACACCGTTAATAAAAGCAATTTGCAATCGATAGTTGTTTACGCTTTTAGAAATACAGTAGATGCATTTGCAAATTCTGGGGTGTTTACAAATTTAAGTGGATATAATAATAAGGTGCAGTTTACAATTGATATTCCTACTTTTTCAGAACCTAGGGATTTATTTGTTGAAACACCAATTTCTGAAATTACAACAGATGGTAGGTACTTACTGTTAAGAGCAGAAGCGGGAGGAGTTTCTGAAGAAATTATAATCACTGGTCCAGATAGTTCTTTGCCTGGTGGTACGTGTTGTTTAATAATGCCTACATTGGAGTTATTAGATGTACCTGGTAGTGCTACGCAAGTAACTATTACAGTAGATACAAGGCATAGGCAAAATGGTCAAAGTGTTAATGGTCAATCATGGATTATAGCTGGAGGAGTAAATGTGGACGCAGATTGTACTCCATCAATAGACCCTTGTAATGCGCAGGTGTCTGGTAACTTAGATAGTGATGGTGATGGTATAAGTGATCTTTGTGATCTTGATGATGATAATGACGGTATATTAGATACAGATGAGTGTGTAAATGCTGCGTCTGCCATATCACCGTTAAGTTTAGACTTTAGCAATGGAGTGTTTACTGATAGTGGAGCTAGTAGTGAGGTGGGTGATAAAATGAGGTATGTTAATGCTGGTACTTTTGAGGGTACACCTTTTGATTTAGAACTAGTTGTTATTTCTAATCCTGAACCAGCTACCTTAGATATCACTATTAACAACCCAATTTCTACAATATATCTAACAGGAGCAAATGTTGGCGCTCTTGCTGGCTTACAGATGAATTTTTATCAATCTGGAACTAATACGTTGCTGCCGATGCCATTAGATGTGACTTGGATGGATGTAGATGGTATTCCGACTTCTAGTGAGGAAGTAATATTAAATACTACAGATGTACAGTTTTATCAATTATCAACATCTTCCGGTCTTTCGGTAATTAATTCTGGTGGAAAAATTAGAGCTAGAGGGGTAGAGGTTAATACAGATAATACTGATGCAAATACACAAGATGCATGGTGGAGAACTAGATTCTTAACAACAGCGAGTATCAATTTTGAATTAAGAAAGCGTTTAGGAACTCCAGGTTACAACTTTGATGTTGAGCCTTTAACTAGTGCTGCTGCATTGGTACCTGTAACTGCTCCAGCCTCAGGTTGTAATAATGATATTGATAATGATGGTATTATTAACGCTCTAGATCTAGATAGTGATAATGATGGATGTCCCGACTTTGTAGAGGGTAATGGTTCTTTCTTGAGTAGTGATGGTTTAGCAGCAAGTGGAACTTTATCAGACGGTAATAATGGTAGTGTAACAAATAACTTAGGTGTTATTGTTGACGAGAATGCAAATAGTGCTACTTATGGTGTTCCTTTAGTGGCTAATGCTGGTCAATTAAAAGGTTTTAGTCAAGATAAAACACAAAACCAGTGTGCGACTATCCTTGCAGATGATGATACAAGAACCGTGTTCTTTAATCTTCCTTTGAATATAGATGTCGTTGCAAATGATGACTATGGTGATAATGGAGCTTCTTTAACCGAGCCTATAGTAGTTACTGTAAATCCTGCACACGGAGTTGTTGAAATTAGCGATAATAATACGCCAGGTGACTTATCTGATGATACAATCATATATACACCAAATCAAGATTACTCAGGGTTTGATGAGTTCAAATATAAAATTGTAGATGTAAATGGTAATGAAAGTGAAGCAACTGTTTTTCTTTCTGTATCTGATGTATTTATAGTCCCTCCAGGAGAAAGAGGCTGTGATTGTGCACCTTTTTACGAAAACTCAAATTTTGCAAACCCTGTGTTAATTTCAGGAGTTGCACTGTCTGAAGGCGCCAAGTATAGGTTTTCAAACATTTTCCCAAATAATGCAAATGGAGTAGTTTTAGATGCGATTGTAGAAATTGTAGCTTTTAACAATGGAGCGACACTTCTTGATATTGACGTTGCAAATGAAGGTCTCCCTAGAGCATTCCAGCCTAAAATTAACAGTACTAATAACGGTGATCAGAGTGTGAAATTTGACATATCTTTTGTTGCTTCTGGTACAATGACACCAGTGAATATCTCGTTCTTTGGTAGTCCATTTGATATTGACGGTGATAGTGTAATTACAAGAGAATATGCGGAGTTGAGTCTTCCAGATTCATACTACACCTCAGGAGATACGCTCATTGAGATTATTGATACAGGGGATGGAATTAGAGGAACTGCTGTAAACCCTTTAACGGCTCCTGGTGGCGATATTTCTGAAGATCCTAGGTTTACTTTTAGTAACTATTGGGAAGGGAAGAGTAAGTTATCCTATACTATAGGTAAGCAAAACGGTAATTTTGATAGATTTTATGCGTTTGTGTTTGATAATGCAGAATATTTAAACCCTAGATCTACAATTCTTTCAGCTCCAGTTATCTGTGGTAACGTATCTGATGAAGGTGGGGATCCACTTCCTAATGTGGAAGTTGATATTATTGGTTCTGACGGAAGTAATAAAACGGTAGCAACAGATATAAATGGTAACTATAGATATGCAACTTCGATTCCTTCTGCTTTAGTTGATGTAACCTATACAGTTATTGAGAATGATAATTCAGGATATGTTTCATTATCTGATGTAGATGGAGCAAATGACAACAGAATAACTCGCGTGATAAACTTGATGTCTACATGTGGGAATGATTTTGTAGATGATGGTAGACCTAATGCTGTAAATGATGAAACAGTAGCTTTACCTTTAGAAACTATTAATGTTAATGTATTAGTGAATGATATTTTTGGTCCGGATCTAGCTGCTAGTGGAGCAATTACAATTATAACTCAGCCAACTCTTGGAACTGCTATTGTTAATACCAATGGAACAACAAATGATCCAACTGATGATTTTATAGAGTTTACTGCACCACTAGTAAACACTTCTGTTATACAATTTGAATATCAAATTTGTGATAGTGATAACGATTGTGATAGCGCCATTGTTTCAGTAAATATAGGGGCTCTTATTAATACAACTGCGGTTGATGATATTGAGAATACTTTTGTTAATACACCTGTAGATGGTAATGTATTAACTAATGATTTTGATGCTCAAGGAGATGCTCAAACAGTTACTTCGTCTAATGTAACATCTACTCAAGGTGTTGTTGTGAATATAGCGCCAGATGGTTCTTACTCATATAACCCTCCAGCTGACTATGTAGGTTCAGATACCTTTACTTATACAGTTTGTGATAATGGTAATCCACAAGCATGTGATACCGCCACTGTATATGTTGAAGTGATTCCTACAACAAGTAAAAATGATCCACCAGTTGCAAATGCTGATACTGGAGTTACAGAAATCAACACGCCTGTAGAAGGAAGTGTGCTTTCAAATGATTTTGATCCAGATGGAGATCCAATAACGGTTACTGCAAATACAGATCCATCTAATGGAGTATTAGTAATCAATCCTGATGGAACTTACGAGTACACACCAAATACTGATTTTGTAGGAGAAGATACATTTACTTATACCATCTGTGATAATGGTAATCCAGCTGAATGTGATACGGCAACGGTTACTATTCAAGTAATTCCAGACTTTGCAAACATTACAGTAGCAAATGATGATGCATATATTGGTTCTATTGATACAGATGTATTAGGCAATGTATTGGATAACGATACAGATCCAGAAGGAGATGCTCAGACAGTATCTTTAGAAGCAAATCCATCAAACGGAAGTGTTGTTTTAAATTCAGATGGAACTTTCACTTACACACCTGATTCAGGTTATACTGGACCAGATGAGTTTACTTACACAGTAACAGATGCACAAGGAGCAACAGATACTGCTACGGTTTCATTAGTGATTGCACCTTTAAGTAATACAACAACAGCTATAGATGATATCAATGATACGTTTGTA